>NZ_PUIA01000095.1 GCF_002967715.1 Blastopirellula marina | reverse complement strand
AGCATAAGGTTCTTACTTCCCAGGACCGCCAGCGGTTTTGGAAATTAACCGATTCTCTGGGGCGACGTGCAACCGCCGCCGAGAGAAACTAGAATATCAGAGATGCCGGGCCAAGCGCAGACCGCCAGCGCCACGGCGTCGCCTATTCGTCATCTCGCCCCACCCTCCTTTAGATTGAGACTCGCCATGCTGCGTATCTGGACGCTTGGACTGCTCGCTTCGCTCACGATTATGAACGTTTCCCGCGCCGAAGACGCCAAGGAAGTTCCGACCGCCGTCACTTCGGAATCGCGCAACGACAAAAGTTGGTGGAAAGATCGCCACGAACAAAAGCTGGCCGCCGCCAAGGCCGCCGAGAAAATCGACCTGCTGATGGTCGGCGACTCGATCACCCACGGCTGGGAAGGTCGCGGCAAAGAAGTTTTCAAAGAGTTCTACGGAGACCGCAATGCCCACAACATCGGTTACGGCGGCGATCGTACCGAACATGTGCTGTGGCGATTCGAAAACGGCGAACTTGACAAC
>NZ_PUIA01000094.1 GCF_002967715.1 Blastopirellula marina | reverse complement strand
TGTCTTGATGCGACATTCCAAGTTCCTTCTTGGAAGTATTGTTGGTTTGGCGACGAGCATTGAAGGCCCAACCGCCTTCCGCATCAAGACTTATTTTTTGCGCCGGGAGAAATTGTTACCAGCGTTGGGTGCCACCCTCAAGTCTGCTTGGGCGTGTGAACAGGTCACCACATCCAAACGGTTGCCTGAGGAATCGATTGCCCATCAAGTCCTCTGATTGTTACCTCGTTGTGATCTTTCATCCGTCGAGTCGATGGATACTCCCTACGCACGCCCAAGCAGACTTGGCGTGGCACCCGGCACCCGGGGAATGTTGACATTTCGTGCCGACGATTCCCCCCACCAAACTTTTTCCCAGAAAATTTCCCAGGCGTACTTTTTAACGGAAGCGCCTACCAAATAAATTACATGCATCAGCCCTCCAATCGCTCTTGATTCGGGCGTGCTAAGTCCTGTGCCTGCTTTGGCCTGGGCGTTATTTCCTGCACCTTTGCAGGCTTCTTACGAATTGTTCAACACAAACACATCACGCTCGGTTCGCGTGATCACCGTATTCCTTTTTTTCGGAGCAGCATTGCTATGTCTCACCACTCTCACCCCCATTCCAATGGCTCGCCGGCGACTCGTGCGCAGCGGGAAGCGGCGCTCTTTCAGCGCCTGATCGATGTCTGCGACAAGCAAGACGAGATCCTTCAAAAGCAGCAGCAAGAGCTTGACCAGCTGCGAAGGCAACTGGCCGAACAGCCTGAGAAGGCACCGGCCAAGCAACCAGATCCGCCGCAAGCGGAGCAGTATTCGAGCGTGAAGGTCTCCTTGCCGGAAGTACCCAAGCCTACGACTTCAGTCGCTGCCAGCGCGGAAGAAGTGCGCGTTGTGCCGGAGAAACCGAGGTCAGATCGCTTCGCGGAGCGGCATCGTTTGCCGGGCAGCCAGTTCCATTTGCCCCAGAACGCCGCGCCAGTTGCCAGGGTTCCCAGGCGTGATCCGCCCCAGCACGCGGGCCGCGCTTGCCCCGGTCAAATCAGGCAGATTGCCACTGACCTGGTCGACATGCAGGGCCGCAAAAATGGCCGCGATCGATGCCCCGACCGCGCCCGAGATCCAGCCGCGCTGCACCTCGGTCGTCACCGTGACGCCAGGAAAACAGTCGGCAATTTGCTGCACCAGTTTCTCGCGGCGAGCACCGCGTCCCAGCACAATCAGCTCGGCAAATTCCGGCGAGTCGGGAAAGTGCTGGGCGATCTGCTGCTGAATCGTTTCGGCCCACACCGACTCCAGCGTGTGGTTCAGCGTGGTGCTCGAACGAAGCAACTGCGGCATCTCTTGCACGATCCCCTCAACCAGGGTTTGCAGCTGATGAGGCGAGTCGGCCGAAACTTGTTCGACCTGCAGCCGATTCAGAAGCTCGGCCAGTTCATCAGGCCGGATACTGGTTGTTGTCGGGTCGGTATCACACAAGCCTTGCAGCATGTGCAGCAGGGCAAAGCCAGGTCCCAGTTGGCGGTAGGCGATCGGTGGAATGGGGCGGTTCTTGCGGCGCGCCGGCAGATAGAACAGTTCGATGGCATGATCCAGCCGCACCACAATCTTCGGCCGGGCACTAATCGAATCGACCGCTTGCGTCAGCAGCAGCCACATCGGCAGTACGTCCAGCCCGTGGGCTGTGCCTCCTTTAGCGATGTCGCGCTGCTCGAAGTGATCGAGCACCGTCAGCCCGGTCGCTTCGGCCAGAATCGCCGGATCGCCGATCGAAGTTGCCGAGCCGGTTTGTTTCCAGAATTCACGCCCGCATACCGGTCCGCGCTGGCCGATGACGGTAACCTTTTCGGCCGAGACCCCACACGAGTTTAACAGCCGCTCAACGTTCACCACTTGCAGCTCCGAGACCAACCTGGAGACCATCCCCGGTAGTTGCGTTCCGGTGGCAAGTCCGGCACCTCCTTGTTCGAGCATCGCGCGAACATCGGCCGGCGTGCGCACGTTCAGCTGGTGGATGACATCGAAACAGGCATTCAGACCGCGCCCATCGACCTTCAGAATGGCAGCACTGACAAAGCGCAGACAGGGAGTCATGGCGGTGCCTACAAAGTAGCGCCGCGCATGTTCAGCGAAACTCGAGAATCCGAGAGTCTGCGAGGGCATCCCTATCCCATGCGAATGAGCCTTGAAGAATTAAAAGAGGGGAAAGCAGCAGCCAATGGCCTGCGGCGGCTGCTTTCCCATGCTGATCGTGCGTACTGGTTCCGACTAGGCGGCAGCCACGCGGACACCGCCAGCCTTCACGACGACGATGCCTTCGACGAATTCTTCAAAAATGCGCTGATCCAGTGCCGAAGCCGACTCGGCTTCCGGATGGAACTGCGTACCGATGGCAAACCAATCTTCGTGAATCGACTCGATTGCTTCGATGACGCCGTCTGGGCTGCGTGCCGAGACGATGAAACCAGGAGCCAACTCGTCGATGGCCATGTGATGGCTGCTGTTCACGCGAACTTCACCATCGCCGAAGATGCGTTCCATCAGGGTGCCAGGAACGACTTCCAGTCCGTGGCGGTGATGCTTGTCGATCGTGTCGTGATGCGGCAACGCACCCGGCAGGTCTTCGGGAATGTGCATGAACAAGTTGCCACCCATGGCAACGTTCAATAGTTGCATCCCAACACCAATACCGAATACCGGCACGCGCATCTGGGCGATCAATTTCATCATCGAACGGTCGGCTTCTTCACGACGCGGCTCCATCATGCGGATGGAAGCGTGACGCATGAACCCGTCCCGATTAGGATCCAAGTCCGGACCACCAATCATCACCACACCGTCCAGCCGCTGCAAAACAGCCTGCTGATCTTCCGGGGTGGCAACCGGTGGAAGGACCACAGGAATCCCGCCTGCCGCAATCACTGCATCAAAGTATCCGGCAGAGATAAAGGAGAACGCTGGCCGATCGTGGGTAGCATTCCGAAAGTTGGCATTCAAACCGATAACAGGTTTGGTAAACATCTGGGGACTCCTCGGGCGCGTCATGCGCTCAAAAAAACGAAGATCCTCCCAAGGCTTGTTTGATCAACCAACTTCGGCTTGATCCAGAATGAAGAATTTGCGACAAGTGCCTGGCTGTAACGAAGTTCGTCCAAAACTTTCGTCGGTAAGCGGCCGATAAGTTAACGTGTAGTCCGACACGCAGTTATTGGTTTGCTCACCAGGCTTTTCGCAGATACCCTTCCTGGGTTTGGCTGAAGCGATGACCTCCCTATCATTTGCCTTGATCAGATCGCAACGTTCCGCTGCGTTCCCAGATCAATCACAAGATGCGAAGAGTCTACCGATCCGTTAAAGCTTGCCAAGCTTTTTCCATATCTTGTGCCTTGGCGGCCTGATAGCTTCCATATGTTCCAGCTAGCGATGCCTTCATCCAGGCTTAACGCTTTGTGAATGGATTGGGCCACGCGATGCTGGTCGGTTCTCTCGGTGCCCCAAAACCGGTATGATATCGGCTTTACGGAAAGTTCTTCTCCGCTGTCAGAGTCGGCATGAAATATCAGAACGTCTGCATCGAAGGGCTAGGCTACTGCCTGCCGGATGAAATTGTTACTTCAGCTGAGATTGAGCAGCGATTGGCTCCCTTGTACCAGCGTTTACGGCTGCCAGAAGGGCGTTTGGAGCTGATGACCGGGATTTCGCAGCGGCGATTCTTCCCCGATGTGGTCCAGCCAGGGGATGTCAGCATTCACTCGGCCCGCAACGTGATGGCCGCCACCGGGATCGATCCGGCGGACGTGGGTGCGTTGATCCATGGTTCGGTCTGTCGAGACTTTCTGGAGCCAGCCACCGCTTGCCGCGTGCATCACGCGCTCGGCCTGCCGCAAGACTGTGTCGTTTACGACGTAAGCAATGCCTGCCTGGGCATTTTGAACGGAGCGATTCAGATCGCCAACATGATCGAACTGGGCCAGATCAAAGCGGGCATTGTGGTTGGCACCGAAAGTGGCCGGCACCTGGTCGACAACACGATCGACACCCTGAACAACAGCGAGAACCTCAGCCGTAACGATATCAAGCTGGCCGTGGCCTCGCTGACGATTGGTTCGGCCAGCTGCGCGATGCTGCTGTGCCACAAAGAACTGAGCCGCACCGGCAACCAGATGATCGCTGCCAGCGTCCGTGCTCATACGCAGCACCACGACCTGTGCCACAGCATTGCCGGCAAGAACGAAACTGGCGTCGGCAATCCCTTGATGCAAACCGATTCCGAAAAGCTGATGGCCGAAGGGATCGCCACCGGCGCGGCAACGTTCGCTGACTTCCAAGCCGAGACAGGCTGGTCGCCCGATCAGATCGATCGCTCGATCTGTCACCAGGTCGGCCTGACGCATCGCAAGCTGGTGCTGGAAAAGCTCGGCCTGCCGATCGACAACGACTTCGCCACGGTGCAGTGGCTCGGCAACACCGGAGCCGCCGCGTTGCCAACAACCCTGGCCCTGGCAGCGCAAACGCAGTTCATCGAAGCGGGGCAGAACGTCGCCCTGCTAGGCATCGGCAGCGGCATCAACTGCGTGATGATCGGAGCCCAGTGGCAAACCACCATGGTCAGCGGCACCGGCGACATGCCCGAAGGAATGCAGCGCAGCGGGGCGCTTTCGGCTGGGTAGGTGTCTCGCGCGAAGCCATGCTCTTTATGCTTGACGCACACTCGCCAGGCACGTATCGAGAAGCTCGTCGCATCCTGCCCAGAACTCGCGCAGGACTTTTGTCATCCTGGTTGCGGCGGCAAGGCCCTCCTCAGTGAGTTCCGGCTTCCGCGCGGCAACTTCCAGGAATAGCTCACTTGCGGCTTGGGCATGTTCCTTTTCGACGCCGGAAGCCAGATTGTGGACGAAGTAACGTGTGGCATCGATCATTGGGTAGTGTGGGCGTAGCGAGCAGCAAAGACTGTTGATCCAGTCGTCAGCCAGGCCTTCGATAACAACCCACGGACCGAGCGACTTCGGGTACTCGTTGGCAACAAAGAGCACGAAACGTGAGGTCCGCTCATCAAGGTGTTGCGGCAATTCATGGACCGCGCCAAAGAGTTCATCGGTTGCCCGCGGAGGCCTGCCAAGGAGTATCGACCAGGTGTCCCGCAGCTGGGCATGATGCGTGTCCCCATGGGGGTTCAGGTCGTCGTCGGCGATAACTCGGCACTTTTTTACGCGGAGAGAGATCTCATCCAGGTGAGGCAGTTGGTACACCATCACACGCGTGGCGTGCATGGCGGCCTGGTACCTCAGGTAAAATGCGTCCAGGAAGTCTTCCGAGAGAACGACGCGTGTGTCCGCTCCTTTTAACGCCTCGAAAAAAGGGAATGTCCTAGGCTGATTTGCCTCAAGCAGGCGTTGAATCTCGGACTGAATTTGTGACGAACGCATGGATAAAGTCTGGGGTATTTGTGGCAGCAAGAATCGGACTTCGTATGAAATCCAGGACACTCAGAGCTGGATTTTGTTCGCTTTGAGTAGTTTCCGGAAATCATCTTTAAACAATCCAATTCTCCCTTGATGGTTGAATGCGACGTAGCCAGCCAGTCTTTTAGAATTGTTATTGGGGGTCAAGTACAGGTCGTATGATACGCTGTAAACTTGATCGTCGCAGACGGCAAAGCTCTTGAACACTTGATTGTTCAAATAGTCATCAGGAAGGGCCACACAGTGTACTTCAAAGCGACTTTTTTGTTCCTTGGTTTTAAGTGAGCGGTATATCGTGCGATGATCCTCGAGGGTTTTTGCCAGTTGTAACCGTTTATCTGGAGCCAAGTCTGGAGGTACGACAAAAATTCGTTTTACTTCCGCTCCGTTTTCTCGGATCGCATGTATATGAGCGTCTTCGTAATCCTCCCAGAATTGCCCGGCAAAGAACCTCTCAAGATACTCCTCCATGACGAACGTTACGGCATAAAAATACTTCTCTGAATTGAAGAGTACGCTTCGTAGTCGGGTCATGCGTTCGGTCTCTAAAGGGTACTCGATCATGCCCGTGCCAAGTCCGTCCTTACGATGATCTAAGCGTTTTTGAATTTCCTCCATGTCATATTTCTTTTGGTGCCGCTTCTCTTCGCCGTTCTGGGAATGATATTGGCATATATACACCAATTTTAAAACCTGTTCCGACAGCCACTGGTCTTTGCTGACTTCAGCAGCAATCAAACTCGCATCGGCAACCTCCTCTGCCTTTTCGCTGGCTTCCAGAGCATGGCTCCACATTTGCAGCATCATGCTAACCGAGATGCCGAAAAACAGGCCGACAGCGCCAAGAATCAATTCTTCTAGCATTTCAGGTTGAGGTGATGAGTCTTTCTTCCAAATAGTTTCGTACGAGGAAACTAACCACCAGATGATACCGGCAGCGATCGAAATAAAGCTTCCGATGAAGATAAGCGTCTGCGGACGTCCCTTTTTTCTGCGGCTACTCATATAAGTGTTCTCAAAAAATACAGACCTCTTCCCAGGCAATTGCAATAAACCTGGCCAATCATTTCAAGCATTGGCATGAGAGAATATATCAACACCTACTTTCACGTTCATGCCTTTCTTCCGAAATCTCGATGAAATCATGGGCGAACCAGGACACTGTCGGCAAGGCTTTTCGATTTCGTGACATTGCCGTTCACGAAGGTTACAATTCGGCTCTCCGTGCTACCTCGTCATTACTTGGGGACTGCCAATGAAGCCGATTTATCCGCTCCTTCAGCCATACGAATGGGAGCATGCGGACAAGGTCGCGTGCATTCTGTTGGACGAAGAGTTTGAGTACTCGCCGCTGGTTGCGTTTGGTTTTGATGCCGACAGCCGTTTCGAGTACCTGCCAGAGAACGAGTCGCTCGACTACGACGAATTGTTCGCGAAGTCGCTGGAGAATCTTGCCAGGCACGACTACCCCTGGGAAACGTTCGAGCAAGATGGATTTCAGTTCGCGGCTTCGTCTGGCAACACGTTTTCCGCGGAGAAGGTCCTCGACGAAGCCCACATGCGGCGGGCCTGCGAGTTGTTGTCGTCCGACCTGCTGATGGTCGCGGCACCGCGCAGGACGTGCCTGTTTGCCACCAAACACGACCCCAACGAAGCGGAAGAGCTGCGAGATCAGCGGTACGAGATGTTCAACCAGATGATCAAGGCCACCTTCGCCGACGACTCCTTCGGCCACGCCCCCATCAGCGAGGCGATTTACTTGATCGACGAAGGAGAGATCTACGAAGTGGTGGAAGGTGGCTGGGACGAGTAACGCAACAAGGTGATCTCTGGAAATGCATTTTGATTCGCTCCACGACCATGTTAAAGGCCATCTCGCAGAGTACTTCGCCGGGCATCCGATCGAACTCTTCACGTGGGAACTGGGGCCGATTGTCGAGACGCTTCCGGAGTTTCAAGTTGCCCGCATTGCTCCAGGACCGAAGTGTTCGCTTTGGACGTATGTTTCCATCGGTGCGTCGGAAATCGAGCATGCCGATGTCGGTCGGCACGAGTTCTTGTTGACCACTCCGTTCGAAACACCGCGGGCGGTAGAACTTCTGGCGATGGTATCGCATCGGCATGTTTCCGATCCATTAGGATCTTGGCACATACTACCAATCGGAGAGCCGTGGCTGGAGGACGCAACGTGCGACGTGTTCTTCTTCTCGCCCCCTTATCCGTTTGGCAGGGCACTGGAAATCTGTAACCTCGTGGATGATCACCTGCACATTCTTTGGATGCTGCCGATCACCCAGACAGAGCGAGAATTCGCCAAGGCAGAAGGTGCCGAAGCCCTGGAGGTCAAGTTTGAAGAAGCGGAACTCGAGTACTGGCGAATCGATCGCCCCTCGGTTGTCTGAACGAAAGCCGGACAATGACGGAGTACAGAGCGATTGAGATCGCCGTCGATGATTAAATTAAGTTGATCGGTCATTGGTTTCTCCCGAAAATGCAACGCATCTCGTTATCAAACCCCACTTCGGCAGGAGCCGGTCATGAACAAAGAGAAACTCTTATCTACGCTTTGTCACCATATCGCAATGCAGACGATTGGTCCAAAAGAAGAGCGGTCGTTGAAGGATGATTTGTTTGAACTTGCAAATCGTATCGAGAGTCGCTTGGTGCTTCCGCCTGAACTTCCTGGCGATTCAGAGACGGCCATTCCGATTCTTCGTGAGCTTTATAACGATGACGTCGCGAAGATCTCGTTGATCCTTAGTCACTTTTGGCCGGAAGAGTATCTATTCATCCGGGTTGCTTCACTCAATCGCGAGTTGTTCGCTGGTTTCGAGTTTTTTGCGGAAGTCGAACCGCTATTCGACTTTTCATTCTCTACATTGCGTAAGAATGCCTTTGATGACTATTTGGTATTAAACGATGCATTGTGGGAGTTTGGTGACCTGAACTTTGTTGAAGAAAGTGGTATTCGAGATCGCATTCACGTTCTGATTTACGCCATATTGCCTTGGCTATTCGTGGAAACCAGCGATTACAGTCGATACTGGATTTGTAGTACGTCACGTGACGTTCAGTCTTATGACGAAAGTGTTGAATGGTCAGGCCGAAAGGAAATGAACGTAGGTGATTTGGTATTCATGTACCAAACAGCCCCCGCCAAGGCGATTCAAACACTCTACGTGGTTGACGATTGGCCAATCATGGATCCATGGGGTGCCTGGGATGGTATTTGGGTCTCTTTGAAGAAGCTCGCTGAAATTCCACCGATTGAGTTTTCGTGGATGCGAACCGATGAGGTTCTGAAGGACTGGTCGGTAATTCGTCAGCAGTTTCAAGGAGTGAAGACCGAGCCCGTACCTCACGCTTGCTACAACGAACTGATTTCGAAAATCCCTAATAGTATTTGCCAAGAACTCGATCTCACGCCGGAACCGGTTGCACACGTTGCTCACTCTGGCGAATTTGCGACCGAAGCGGAGTTCGAAGAGAAGATTGTTGATCCACTGCTTCGTGGATGGGGCCTGAATTTCCTGCGACAGTATCCTCTTAAATGCTATTTCGGCACGCAGAAGATAACCGGTTACGTGGATTACCTGATTCAGTATGATGGTCGGCCTGTGGCGGTCGTCGAGAACAAGCTGCGAATTGTGAATGATGTGCAGCTCGCCGCTGCAGTGAATCAAGCTCGTTCCTATGCGTTAATGCTGGGGGTACAGTGCTTTGTCGTTGGTGCCCCTGAGGGACTCAAGTTGTACCAGCTGAAGGGAACGGTCGAAGAAGTCGTATCTGAGTGGTCCCTTGGTAGTAAATCTCAGGAAGAAACATTTCGTGAGAAGCTGCTGTCGTGTGCAGGTATTAAACCCACGTGATTTCGCTGTAACCACGTAGGGCTCATATCAGTCAGCTATTCGTTGCTGGTACTTGCTTCAGGTTCCAACCAGGCCGTGATCTCGGTGAACGCTTCCAGGTCTTTGCCGGGGGCTCCGGTATTGGGGTCAGGTTTTTCCCGGCCGCGGGCCGTCATTTTCAGCAGGGTGATGTCCTCGTCGGGCTGAAAGGTGGTGGTGCCGGACGATCGCATAATACCGCTGCTGCCGGTCGAGGCATTGTTGAGCCAGCTCATGAAGTCTTCGGGCAGGTCGACAGAAGAAGAGGAAGTGTCGTGGCCGCGAATGACGGTGATCTTTTGCTTCCACTCTCCTTCAGGGCCGCGATAGATGGCCAGTTCGACCAGGTTCTCCCCTTCGTCCAGTTGCGAGGTGGTGGTCATTGAGCTGCCGGTGGAACGTTTGGTTTGCATATGCGACTTCATCACCACCCCCTGGGGCACAAACACTTTCCAGCGCCAGACCAGGTCTTCGTGCGTGGGGGGCGCGACAACATGTACGAGCTTTTCGTCCGTGATTTCGAGATAGCCGGCTTCCTTGCGAAGCTGCGTGAGCTCGGCCTCCATGGTGGCCATGGCCTGGTTGTTCTCGTCCATCTGCCACGACATACGCACGTGCGAGATGCTGAGGGCCACGATGGTTAGCAGTAGCAGAATGGTCAGCAGCGAGAAGCTGGTCCAGCGATTTCGCCTGACCGGCGAGGGCGTTTCGGTGGCTGGGGTTTCGCTTGCGTTCATAAAGAAGCGTTTGGCTTGGTGGATGCGGCAACGCACAAGGGGCAGTTACCCACTAGGCTACACGAGCTAGACGCACGATCAATAGGACGCGTGATGGACGCCTTATTCCAAATCACCGGCCCCTTGCACAGACTCGTCAGGCAAAAACTGTTCAAGGTTCACCGAACCTTCGAATTCGTTGGAATGAATCCGCGAGCCGTCTTCGAGGAACATGGTGAAGCGCAGCTTGGCTGGCAGCACGCCTTCGTAACGCGGGGCAGGGAAGGCCCAGTAATAGTCTGGCTTCAGATAGACGTGGTGCAGGCTATTACCGCACCAGACCGGCGGGATGTATTCAATCGCATGCCACTGCCCTTCGGCGTCTTGGGCCTCTTGCAGAATGTGTAGCCGACTATCAGCAGCCCCGAACGAAAGCGTGAAGCAGGTTTGGTTGACCAGCAGCACGCGCATGCCAGGGTTGTCGCCGAATTTCGTGACGGCTGTTGGCTGGGCCAACAGATACAAGCCTTCCCCAGGCAGTTCGCGCTGCAGCTTGTGGGCGTTATTCTCGCTAGGGCCGAAACCGCCTGGGGCTACGGCGTCGGTTAGCTGAGAGTTCGCGTAGCAATAGCCAGGCAGCATGTAGTTGGCCGACAAAAAATTGTCGGCATGCGGATCGATGGTCACTTCATCGGGGGAAGTCAAAATGGGATCGACCGCATGATCAATCTTGGCCGGCTGGGCCGAACTGCGCGGATTCATGGCCATGATGATCGCCGCGATCCCAAGCATAATGGCCGCAGCGGCAAGGATCGTCTGGGGTCGGAAGAGTGATTTCATGATCGATGACGCCAATTGCAGGAAGCGAAGTCCTCAACCAAATCGTGCTTGGCAGGAGATACCAGAGGGACGATTTGGATGGCGTCTTGGTTTTCAGAAAATGGAGACCACGGCGCGCGGCCCCTACGGTTTACGGTTCGATCTTCGTGCCCAGGACTTCCAGGAAGCTGCGGATCCAGGCGGGGTGGGCTGGCCAGGCAGGGCCGGTGATCAGGTTGCCGTCGACGTGGGCGTTGTCGAACTTTTCGTTGGGCGGGATGCTCTCGCCACCGCCGATGATCACTTCCGGTCCGCAAGCAGGGTAGGGGCATACGCTCTTCCCTTTGAGCACGCCGGCAGCGGCCAGGATTTGCGGGCCGTGGCAGATGGCGGCGATTGGTTTGTCCGCTTCGGCGAAGTGTCGCACGATGTCGAGGACCTTGGCGTTGAGTCGTAGGTACTCGGGGGCCCGGCCGCCGGGGATGACCAGGGCGTCGAACGACGCGGCATCGATCTCGGCGAAGGTGGCGTTCAGGCGGAAGTTGTGCCCTGGCTTCTCGCTGTAGGTCTGATGGCCTTCGAAGTCGTGGATGGCGGTTGCGACCGTTTCGCCCGCTTTCTTATCGGGGCAGACGGCGGAGACGTCGTGACCGACCATCAGCAGCATTTGGAAGGGAACCATGACTTCGTAGTCTTCCACGAAGTCGCCCACGAGCATCAGAATCTTCTTGGCGGCCATATCTTGGATGTATCTCTGTTTGGGGGGAATTGTCTAGTGTGCTGGGCTGTGATCTTGGATGAACTCGACAACGTCGCCCACCGATTGGATGTCGGCGAACTCGTCGTAATTGATCGAGAAGCCGAATTTCTTTTCGATCTCGCAGACCAGTTCGATCAGCTCGAACGAGTCTGGTACCAGGTCTTCCGCGAGCGAGCTATCCATCTGCACGTTTTCGACGCGGATGCGACGCGTCTGCGAAATCTTTTCGCGCAACCATTCGAACACTTCACGATCTTGCACGGCTAAGGTCCTTTTGTCCATTGGCATCGGTGGTATCGCCCGATGGGACGACTTCTCGCCGGTGGCTGGCGGAATCACCAGCGAGAGCTTTTATCGGAAATCTCATTACATCCTTCGCGACGGCGACTGGTTGGGATGCCCCCGACGCGAAAGCGTTTGTTGCAACTGCTTAAAGGAAGTGGTCGGCATGATTTTAGCAGATCTTTTCCCATACTTTCGAGCCAAGGTCACGGCAGTGGAAGCAGGTTTGCGAAATCCAATCGCGAAAACAGGGGCAAAAAGGTAAGGAAAAACGATTAGATAGAGTGTTGCGTGTAGGTCATGGTTGCCGATAAGCAAGGCGTGGGAGCCAGCTTTGCTAGCACTTAGGGCGTCGGCAACCACTTATGACGATTATTCCATCCCCCCGGAAGAGAACCGATGAGAGAGAGTACTCCCCAATATCTCCTCGCGACCGGCTCACGAAGTGACATCGAAGGTGGACGTTGGCAATTCATTTTGCGGAGTTCGGACCGCAGGTTTGAGATTGCCGAGTCGGACTTTGAAGTGAATCACTTTGGCGACCGCGTGGCGCTTCTGGCTGTTGTGCGTGGCTTGGAAGCCATCCCGGAGCCGAGCCGAGTGATATTGCTGACCCCATCCCGATACATCCTCAATGGGATTCGCCACGGTCTGTGTGCCTGGGAAGACCAGGATTTCAAGATCGAGCGACTCGGCCGCCGTGTCGCCGTACGAAACCACGATCTCTGGTCGCGTGTGGCGCACGCCCAGCAGTTTCATCGTATTTCGGCCAAGTACTGCCGTTCTTCGCTCACCGAAAGCGAAGTCGACCAGCAGTGGCCGGCGAGAACTTCGCTGGTCGACGACATTCAACTGGCGCTGCGAAGTGCCCAGCAAGAGATCGACACGAAAGCCGCGCTAAATTCGTTGGCTACGTGTGCTTAGAACAACTCCATCAAGCATTTTCAGACAAGTCTCCCCCCAATAGAATTCAACCGCAGCCGCGGCATCGGCAAGGAGTAGTACGTGCATACCATTGGTAGTTTGGGTAAGATAACGGATATTATTGACGGCTGTTCAGACAACCCGAGTCGTTTTCTGGGTCCTCACCCGGTCGAAGGCTCTGGCAATCATAAGTCCGCGGCGGTTCGTGCCTACCTGCCGGGAAAAGAACAAGCTTGGCTGTTCCACCCAGGACATGGTCAGAGCACGCCGATGAAGATGATTCACCCGGCGGGACTGTTTGAAGTGATGTGTCCCATGGACGGGGTTACGGAAAAAGGCCAGTATCAACTACGAGTCGACGGCGGAAGCGGCCAGATGAAAACATTGCACGACCCCTACGCATTTCCTTCGTACTTCACCGGTTTCGACCTTCACCTGTTGGGCGAAGGGAAGCATTGGAATTCGTACGACAAGATGGGTGCCCACCTGCGCACCGTCAACGGCGTGTCCGGCGTGAACTTCGCCGTTTGGGCCCCGAACGCGAAAGCCGTTTCGGTGGTTGGTGATTTCAACGACTGGGATGCCCGCAGCCATCAGATGAACCGCATCGGCAGCAGCGGCATCTGGGAACTCTTTATCCCTGGCATGGCCGCCGGCGAGAAATACAAGTACCGCGTTCGCCAGGCCGACCGTGCGGTCGACAAGTGCGATCCTTACGGCTTCGCCGCCGAAATGCCTCCACGCACCGCTTCGGTCGTGGCCGACCTGACGACCCACAAGTGGAACGACCAGGCCTGGATGGAGCAGCGTGCCAATGAAGATCAGTTGGCCAAGCCGATGTCGGTTTACGAAGTCCACCTGGGCAGCTGGCAGCGAAACCTGGAAGAAGAGCACGGCTGGTTCAACTACCGCTACCTGGCGCATGAACTAGTGAAGTACTGCAAGGCCCAGAACCACACGCACATCGAACTGATGCCCGTCTCCGAGCATCCGTTCACCGGTAGCTGGGGTTATCAAACGGTTGGTTACTACGCGATCACCAGCCGCTACGGTACGCCGGAAGACTTCATGTACTTCGTCGATTACTGCCACCAGAACGGCCTGGCAGTGATTCTGGACTGGGTGCCGGCTCACTTCCCGAAAGACGATCACGGTCTGCGTCGCTTCGACGGCTCGGCCTTGTACGAACACGACGATCCTCGCCGCGGCGAACACCCAGACTGGGGAACGTTGATCTTCAATTACGGCCGCAACGAAGTTCGCAACTTCCTGGTTTCCAACGCGTTGTTCCTGTTCGACAAGTACCACATCGACGGTCTTCGCGTCGACGCGGTGGCTTCGATGCTGTACCTCGATTACAGCCGCGAAGGGGACAACTGGCTGCCCAACGAATACGGCGGTCGCGAGAACCTGGAAGCGATCGGGTTCCTTAAGGAATTCAACGAACAGTCGCACCTGCAGCATCCTGGCGTGTTGACCATTGCCGAAGAATCGACCGCCTGGGGGGGCGTTTCCCGTCCGACGTTCGACGGCGGTTTGGGGTTCAGCATGAAGTGGAACATGGGGTGGATGAACGATACGCTTCGCTACATGCGAAAGGATCCGATCTACCGCAAGCATCACCACGGCGAACTGACGTTCAGCTTGATCTACGCGTTCACCGAGAACTTCGTCCTGCCGCTGTCGCACGATGAAGTGGTGCACGGCAAGGGGGCGCTGCTGGATCAGATGCCAGGCGACATGTGGCAACGCTTCGCGAACTTGCGACTGTTGTACTCGTACATGTGGACCCATCCCGGCAAGAAGTTGATCTTCATGGGGGATGAGATCGCCCAGTGGAACGAATGGAACCTGGAAGCAGGCCTGCAATGGGATCTGCTGGAATGGGAATCGCACCAGGGGATGCAGAAGCTGATTTCTGACCTGAACGCGATGCTGGTCCACGAGCCGGCCCTGCACGAGGTCGACTTCGAAGGAAGCGGCTTCGATTGGATCGACTGCAACGACTGGCAGAACAGCACGATTAGCTACGTCCGCAAAGGCAAGAACCCCGAAGACTTCGTCGTGGTGGTGTGTAATTTCACACCGAACTCGCGAGAAGACTACCGCATGGGCGTCCCCATGCCAGGCGTCTACAAGGAAGTGTTCAATTCGGACAACGCTCGATACGCCGGTAGCGACGTCATCAACACCGACGAATTCCATTCCGACAACATCGCCTGGAATGGCCGCGAGCAATCGATTCAGTTCCGCTTGCCACCTTTGGCAACCGTGGTGCTGAAACGCGTCTCGCAGTAGTCGCGCAAACTAACAAAAAAAGGGCCGGCAAAACTGCCGGCCCTTTCGCTTTTCTTGATGTGCGTCTTAGGAACTCGAATCGAGGTCCATCGGGTCGATCTTCCAGTCGATACGCTTCGGATCGAAGAAGTCGAGCAGAATGGCCCGCGTGACCAGGTTCTCTTCCTGCGAAGCGTACTGCGAAACGCTGGCAGGCAGGGTCCCTTGGATGGCGGCCATCATGTTGTCGCGAAGCTGCTCGTTGGTTTCCGCTTCGGCGGTTACGAAGGCAACATAGTAGACGTCTTCACCCAGGTTCGGGGCAGCAGTCGCGCCGTTGAGTGGTGTGCTGAACAGGGCTTCCATGGTCATCTGGCTCAGGCCTTCGACCCCTGGGATGGTACCCAGCGACAGGCCTTGCCCACCAGAAAGCTGGTTGAAGTAGGTGATGTTCTCGGCCACGATCACTTCGGCTTTACGCTCGGTGGCGGCTTTGTTCAGGTCTTCCTTCGACTTGATCTGCTCGGCCAGCTTCTGGGCAGCTTCCTTGGCCAGCTTGCCGGCTTCCTGCTGCTTCCAAGCGGCGACGACTTCGTCTTTGACGTCTTCCAGCTTCGGAGCGAAGCCATCCTTCATTTCCGTCTTCCAGAAGACGTACTGCACTTCGGCCTGAATGTTCTGGCGGAACATCATCGAGCTTTGCGAAGCTCCGGGGAACAGGCGTGGCTGGAAGAGGGGGCTCTTCGTTTGGAACGCTTCGGCGACCATCGAACGGTTGATCGTTCGTAGACCGGAAGTCTGGTCGAACGTGTAGTCGACGTGAATCGCTTCCTGGGCCAAGGCCGACTGCGACGCAGCGTAGAAGTCCATCAGCGGCATCGCGCCGAAGCTCAAACCGAGGCTCGTCGCCAGGCGTTCGATTTCGTCGGTGTCGTAAGGGGACTTGGTCGACTTGGTTTCCAGGTAACGGAATTCTTCGTACTTGGCTTGCAGCACCCCGCGAACTTCGGCCAGGGCATCGCTCATCCGCTTCTGAGCGATTGGCTGGGCCAAGCGATCACGAATCTGATCCTGCACTTCCGCCAGTGGCTTGTACTCGACCGGAGGGGCTTCCGCCATCGGGGCGTCGGTTGCTGGGGCCTCGGCAGCCGGCGCTTCCGCGGCTGGGGTTTCCATCGGAGCTGGGTCCGCTGGCTTTTCTTCCGGCTTGGCACCTTCCGCAGCAGGCTCTTCGGCTGGCTTCTCTTCGGTGGCCGGCTTTTCGCCTTCTTCCTGGAGGAAGCTGACCAGTTGGACGCCTGTTTTCATGCTGTTGAGCGAAGACTGTTCCGCTGCTGGTTCTTCCTTCGCAGGTTCTTCAGCCGGTTTCTCTTCGGCAGGCTTTTCTTCAGCGGGTTTCTCTTCGGCCGCTGGTTCAGGCTTGGCTTCTTCCTTCTTTTCTTCGGCAGGAGCCTCTTCCTTTTTCATTTCTTCCGCTGGCTTCTCTTCCGAGGCAGGCTCGGTCGTTTCTTCCATCGGTTTGGCTTCTTCGGTGGCCGGCTTTTCTTCGGTCATCGGAGCCGATTCTTCTTTGGCCGGGGCTTCTTCCGTGCTGGCCGGGGCTGCGGGAGCTTCCGGTTCGGCCGAAGGCAATACGGGCTTACGGAACGAATCTTTGTTCTCTTCGTAGTACTGGGCGACCTGCTCGTCGGTGATCTCGGCCTTGGCGGCGTTGACGAAGTCTTCGATATCACCCTTCACGTACGCCAGCGAGATCTTGTCCATCTGCATGAAGCCGATCTGGTTCATCGCTGGGTTGGCAGGCTGGTGCTTGTACTTGTTGAACAGCTCTTCGATTTGGGCATTGGTCGGGCTACCCACCTGATCCATGAAATCCTTGGCCGAAACCGGGAACATCTCGGTCGAGATGGTGCGGTTCATGTTGCGGTAAGCAACCCAGGCCGAGCTGGGCGTAACCACGCGGCCGTCGCGGAAAACCAGAGCTTGCAGCTTCTGGGCGGTCAGGACTTCGCGAAGCATCTCGAAGAAGTAGTCGTAGTTGAGCCCGGGACCTTGGCCGCCGGTCACTGCCGAGAGAATGGCGTTGTAGTCGTAATCGCTCAAGCGACCACCGGACGATTCCCGCATGAACTCGCGGACCGACTCGTCGTCGACGACCATGCCCAGCTCTTCGGCCTTCTTCACCCAGGCGTAGTACAGCACGGCTTCTTCCGCACCGACCGGCATGAACTGCGGACCGCCAGGGCTTTGCTGGCTGGCCGGCACAATGCGAAGACCAGGGATAGGTGGCATAGGCGCTTTAGGCGAACCCTGCAGGATGAGGGAGCGTCCGATGGCTTCGGCCATGACGCGGCCTACGATGTCGTATTTATTGACGAGATTATCGATGTCGGGGCGGTAAAGTTCTTCATCGTCGACCACGACCACTACTTCGCCGCGAATATTCTCGGCTTGTTGCGAGAAGAAACCGAACTGCAGAATGGGTGGCAGGACGACAAAGGCGACCATTAACAGGGCACCGAAAACGACCATCAAGATTTTCTGGTTATCGCGAAATACTTTGAACGGAGTGGCCATTGTCGCCTATCGAAAAATGGAACCGCCGGTGGGGTGTTAAAATGTCCCGCCCCCTTGACATTAGGAGTCAAGACGCACTACTGATTGCTTTGCGGGAATGAACAATTCGAACGATTGTAGGGGCTATTGTGGTTTGTACAATCCCAATCAGAGCCCGCAAACGTAGCAGCGGCTTTCCTTTAGGGCTGTTTGACGCAAAATTTGCGCAGCACGGGAAAGCTTCACTGAAATTTCAGACGATGGGCTGAGTTTTCAAAAAAATCGCACCGACTGTGGCGATTTTTCGTCTGGCGGAAAGCGTACGGCTCAGCGTTAAATTTGACCAGCACGATTAGCAGATAAGAACATTACGTCGAAGCACCTTTGTTTTTACGTCAGGCAACAGCAACGTAGACCCAGCGGCACTAGTCGAATTGTATTGGATCATTCATGGCGGAATCGGGTAAGAGCAAGAAGGCCTTGGTAATCGTCGAGTCCCCGGCCAAGGCTCGGACGATCTCAAAATTCCTCGGAAAGAATTACCTCGTCGAGGCTTCGATCGGCCACGTTCGCGATCTTCCCCAAGGTGCGAAGGAAATCCCGCAGGAATATAAGGACCAGGAGTGGGCCTACCTGGGGGTGAACGTCAACGACAACTTCGACCCGGTCTACATCGTGCCGACCGACAAGAAGCAACAAGTCACCAAGCTGAAGAAGCTGCTGAAGGAGTCGGACGAACTTTACCTCGCGACGGACGAAGACCGCGAAGGGGAAGCGATCAGCTGGCATTTACAGGAAATCTTGAAGCCGAAAGTCCCGGTCCATCGGCTCGTTTTCCACGAAATCACCGAAACGGCGATCGCCGAAGCCCTGGAACACCCCCGTACGATCGACGACGGCATGGTGCGTGCCCAGGAAACTCGCCGAATTCTAGACCGTTTATATGGTTACGAGGTTTCGCCCCTGTTGTGGCGGAAGATCAAGCCGAAACTGTCGGCCGGCCGCGTGCAAAGCGTGGCGGTGCGTCTGATCGTGCAGCGCGAACGAGACCGTATGGCGTTCCACTCGGCCACCTACTGGGACCTGGTCGCCACGTTCGAGGTCAACGGCCAGTCGTTTGACGCGACCCTGGTCGAAGCGGACGGCAAGCGTGTGCCATCCAGCCGCGACTTCGATGCTTCCACCGGTAAGGTCAACAAGGAAGGTCTGCTGCTGCTGGACGAAGCAGGGGCCAAAGACCTGCTCGAGCGGATTCGCAGTGCGGACTTCTCGGTCAGCAACCTCGAGAACAAGCCCTACACCAGCAAGCCGGCTGCTCCGTTTACGACCAGTACGCTGCAGCAGGAAGCCAACCGTAAGCTGGGCTTTACCGCTCGGCGAACGATGCAGGTCGCCCAGAGCCTGTACGAAAACGGTTACATTACTTACATGCGTACCGACTCGACCAACCTGGCCCAGGTAGCGATCGACGCTTCGCGTAGGCTGGTTGAAAGCGAGTACGGCAAAGAATACCTGCCGGAAAGCCCTCGCGTTTACGCTTCCAAGGTAAAGAACGCCCAGGAAGCTCACGAGGCGATTCGACCTGCCGGTAACGAATTCCGCAAGCCGGAATCGCTCAAAGGTGAACTCAACGCCGAACAGTTCAAGCTGTTCGAGATGATCTGGAAGCGAACGGTGGCCTGCCAGATGGCCGATGCCCGCGGACACCGCATTTCGATCAACATCGGTGGCGGTCAGGCCGTCTTCTACGTTAGTGGCAAGACGATCGATTTCCCTGGCTTTTTGCGAGCTTACGTCGAAGGATCGGACGATCCTCAAGCCGAACTGGCCGACCGCGAAACGTTGCTTCCTGCGGTGGAAGTCGGGCAGAAGGTCGATGCCAAAGAGTTCGACCCGAAGAGCCACACCACCCAGCCGCCTGCCCGGTTCAGCGAAGCTTCGCTGACGCGTAGTCTGGAAGAAATGGGGATTGGTCGTCCGAGTACGTACGCCTCGATTATCGATACGATTCTCCGTCGCGAATATGTTTTCAAGAAGGGGAATGCCCTGGTTCCCACGTGGACGTCGTTTGCCGTGGTGGGCTTGCTTGAAGCGCACCTTGAACGGCTGGTCGACTACGACTTCACCGCGAAGATGGAAGACGACCTCGACAGCATCAGCCGCGGCGAAGCAGATGCGAACGATTACCTCAAGAAGTTCTACTTCGGCGTGGAAAACCACGGCCTGAAGCAGGTCATCGAGGAACGCATTAAGGACGTCGATGCCCGTAGCGTGAACTCGATTCCGCTGGGCGCACCCGAAGAAGGTGAGTATCGCGACGAAGTCTTCGTGCGTGTCGGTCGCTATGGACCGTATGTCGAACAAGGAGAACGCCGCGGATCGATCCCTGATGAACTGCCTCCGGACGAGATCGACCTGGCCAAGGCCATGGAGATTCTCGAACAGGCCGAAAAAGGGGAAGAGCCGATGGGCGAGCACCCCGAAACAGGCAAGCCAATCTATCTGAAGACCGGCCGATTTGGCCCGTACGTGCAGATGGGGTCTTCGGACGACGAAGAGAAGCCGAAGAATGCTTCGCTGTTGAAGGGAATGAACGCCGGTGACGTGAACCTGGAAACGGCGATCAAGCTGCTTTCGTTGCCACGTGAAGTCGGCTTGCACCCCGACGATCAAAAGCCGATCGTCGCCTATAACGGGCGGTTCGGTCCTTACGTCAAGTGGAACGACGAAACTCGTTCGCTGCCGGCCGATATTTCTCCGATCGAAATCGAGATGGAAAAGGCCCTCGAACTGTTGGCTCAGCCGAAGACGCGGGGCGGTCGAGGGGCTCCGAAAGAGCCGCTTAAGACGCTCGACAAGTCGCCGGTGACCGAAGAAGTGATCAAGGTCATGGATGGTCGCTACGGCCCTTATGTGACCGATGGCGAAACGAACGCCTCGCTGCCGAAGGGGGCTTCGCCAGACGAGTTGACGATGGAGGTCGCCCTGCAACTTCTGGCCGAACGAGCCGCCAAGGGAGGCACCAAGAAAAAGAAGGCCAAGAAGAAGACGGAGACCAAGAAGGCTGCTCCCAAGAAAACGGCCAAAAAGAAGACGACCAAGAAAAAGGCCGCCACCAAGAAGACCGCGAAGAAGTCGACTACCAAGAAGGCAGCGACCAAAAAGACGGCCAAGAAAGCAGAAGAGTCGGCCAGCGACGAAGCCCCGTTCTAATCGCGGAGCTTGTCCGGTTTCGAAACAAAAAAGCATCGAAGTGTTAGCTTCGATGCTTTTTCATTTCTTGTAGGGCCCGCGTGTCGCGGGTCGGACCGCAGGTACCAGATATCTGAATACGTGTTAGTCGTTCGACATCGTTCGCAGGTCGCGAACGTCTTCCAGCAGGTCTTGATACTTGCGTTGGAAGTCTTGCGAGATGATGAACATGTACCCGTTGGCACAGAACGATAATAGGAAGCCAAAGGCCAGGAACGGCCACCACGAGGGGAGCGTTTCGACTTCCTTCTCGACAACCTTTTCGACAATTTCCGTCTCCTTTTCGGTTCCGGAAACGGAAGCATTCGTGGTCCCGCTTGGTGACTGCTGGGTAGGAGGAGCCGTGCCTGCGGGCTGGTTATAAGCAACCTGGGCGACCGGCTGCTGACCAGCGTACGGTGGTTGGTAATAAGGGGGTTGCTGGTTGTTGTACTGGTAGTTGGGATTCGCTCCGTAGTTGTACGGCGGCTGCTGACCGTAACCGTTGTTCACGAAGTTGCTACCGTATGGCTGCTGGGGGTTGTACCCTGGCGGTGGTTGTTGGTTGTTGTACTGCGGCTGCTGCTGCGTGTTCTGGTTGTTGTTGGGCAGCGGGCTGTAAGGTGCCGTGTTGACGCCAGTCTGGTTCTGGTTCCAGGTACTGGCCGGCCACGTGCTGTCGGTATTCGTGCCGCTGTTGTTGGCCAGGTTGCCGCTGTTCTGTTGTGAAGTGTTGGAACCAGGGTAGGTGTAATTGCTACCGGTGTTGTTGGGCTGGCCCAGCGTTCCGCCGGTTTGGCCGGTCTGGTTGGTTCCGGTGTTGGTCTGATTGTTACCGTAGGTCGAACCGGTGCCTGATTGGCCGGTATTCGAGACCCAGTTGTTGGAATCAGACGGCGAAATCAGATCCGGGGCACTTTGATTGCTGCCGGCAGCAGGCTGATTGAAGCGGTAAGGGTTGGTGGCACTGGTTCCGGAGTTCGTGGTGCCGCTGTTCTGCGTGGTGGCATTCCAGGTGGTTCCACTTCCACCAGTGGCACCACCACTGGCCATTGTGCTACCGGGCGTAGCTGTGCTGCCGGGCGTACTGGTCGAGCCGGCATTGTACTGACTGCCGGTCGTGCTACCGGTGTTGGTGCTGGGGGGAGTTGGGACCGAGCCGAGCGGTGTTGTGCCACTGGTTTGTACGGCACCGTAAGGACTTCCCGGCGTCGCAGGTACCGAAAACCGCGATCCGGCTGTCGATGAGGCACCGCCGTAACGTTCAGCCGCACCAGGAATCGCTGGAAAGCTGCTGCCGGTGTTCGTGGCTGTGCTGGTGCTGGGCTGGACTGGCTCGGTCGCGCCCGATGGGAGCGTGCGAGTCTGACGCGGAATATACTGAGCGAGTTCTTCGCCAAGTGCCGGCCTGGTGTCGGCCGCGGAAGTCGTTTCCGGCGGAGCGGTCAACTTGGGAGACTCGGTCGGCATCAGGCCGATCTCGTTGGTCCGCTCGTTGACCGGCTCTTCGTAGGAGGTGGGCAGAATCTTAGGCAGTTCTGCATCTCCGACTTGAACACGAAAGACCTGAACGCGCTGTACGTTCGGAGGTAGACCGACTTGAATCGCTTCGCCCGATTTGAGCTTTTCGATCGCTTCCGGTTCGATCTGAATAATGTATTCCAGCTGCCCCGAATCAGTGGGCTGATAGCCGAAATCCACGCCAAGAACGGCGGACGTAATTAATAAGCAGGCGGCGTACACAGTCTCATACTCCTCGCACAGCACGTGCATCATGCAACTTGTGCCGCTAATCCTAACTATTATTGGGGAAACGGGAAAGCGACATTTGACAGCATTCTTGCCGCAAGCATAGCCGCGAGGAGAATTCCCTATCTCTGGATTGGTATAGCACTACGGACGAATCGCGCTTGGGGTTCGCAGGCTGTCGGCAATAGACTATCATCGCCAAGTTATCCACATCCGCTATCAATGCCGTCAGAGACCGAGTTTTGGTTTCCCCAGCAAGCCCAGATTGCCCGGACGATACGCCAGCCAAAGGGGCGAAGGTGTGGAAGTCGCGCGCGATGAACGCAATTCAGCTCATCGTGATGGTTCTGGTTGCCTGGGGGATATGGCGAAATATTGAAAAAGCGATCGCCCAAGTTCAGCAACAAAATTTTTCTTTCGAAGAACTTCGTTGGCCCTGGATCGTGTTGGCTGGTTCGCTGTACCTGTTGGGCACCCTGCCAATGGGGTTGTTCTGGTACCGATTGATGAAGGCCATGAAGCAAGAGCCGCGGCTCTATAGTGCCGTGCGGGCCTACTTCATTGGTCACCTGGGAAAGTATGTCCCTGGCAAAGCATTGGTTGTGGTACTGCGAACTTCCCTGGTGCAAGGTAATCATCTGCAACGATCGGTCGTCGCGACCGCGGTCTTCGCGGAAACGCTGACCATGGTTGCGGTCGGGGCGGTTTACGGCGCGATATTAATTGCCATCTGGTTTTCCCATCAGCAGTTACTCCTGTGGACGGCGGTCGGAATTGGCCTGGCCGCCAGCTTCGTGACATTGCCGCCGGTGTTTCGCGCGGTGGTCCTCTTCTTGAAGGTCTCGCGCATCAATCCCGAGATCGAAGAGAAACTGGCCGGGCTGAATTACCCGACGATGGCCTGGGGCTGGGGAGCGAATATCGTGGGCTGGACCCTGCTGGGAGGCAGTATGTTTGCCACGATGACCAGCATTCCCGACGCCGATGCCCACATGGCGGGCGGTTTAACGATGTTCCCCCTGTTGGCCGCGACCGTCTGCCTGGCGATGGTCGTGGGCTTTGTGACACCCATTCCCGGTGGGATGGGGGTTCGTGAATATGTGATTATGGAAATGATGGCCCCGGTCTTCGGTCCGGTGGTCGCGGTGGTGTCGGCTGTGTTGTTGCGGGTTTCGTGGCTTTTGGCAGAAGTGGCGTTGGCAATTATCCTATATGGAATTCCCGCCTCCGCCCCTGCCACGGACGATGCGACTTCGGAGTCTCCTTCTTCCGAAGAGAGCTCGACCACCGATCCTGCCCAAAATCCTGCATAACGAGTATGCGTGAGAAGTGAAGCAAATGAAGCTCTCCCTGGTGATCCCTGTCTATAACGAAGACGAGAGTCTCGACAAACTGCACGAAGAGATTTGCGAAGTCGTTACGGCCCACAACTACGATGTTGAGATCATCTTCATCGACGACGGTTCGAAGGACGAGTCGTGGAACGTGGTCACGAAGCTGGTCGAGAAAGACTCGCGTATTCGCGGGCTCAAGTTTCGCCGTAACTTTGGCAAAGCGGCCGGCCTGGATGCTGGTTTTCAGGAAGCCCAAGGGGACGTGATCATCACGATGGATGCGGATCTGCAGGACGATCCGCACGAGATTCCCCGCTTTCTGGAACAACTAGACGCCGGCTACGACGTGGTTAGCGGCTGGAAGCAAGTACGGCACGATCCCTGGCATAAGGTTGGGCCGTCGCGGGTATTCAACTGGATGGTCAGTACGCTGACTGGCGTGAAGCTGCACGATCATAACTGCGGTATGAAGTGTTACCGCGGCGAGATCTTCGACGAAGTCCGCTTGTACGGCGAGCTGCATCGATTTGTGCCGGTGCTGGCCGCGGCCCATGGTTGGAAGGTCGGCGAGATCGTGATCAATCACCGAGCCCGGCAGTTCGGCCATTCGAAGTACGGGGTGCGCCGGTTCCTGAAAGGATTCCTCGACCTGACGACCGTCGCGTTCATTACTGGTTACGGGCAGCGGCCGCAGCATCTGTTGGGTGGGATTGGCCTTTTGTTCTTCGCACTCGGTTTCCTGGGGCTGTTTGGGCTTTCGGGATGGTGGGTGATCGATCGGCTGCTGGGTGCGGAAGAACCGATCGAACTACACAAGCGGGCCATCTTCTACTACTCGATCGTCTCGCTGCTGCTGGGGACGCAGTTTGTCACGGTGGGCTTGTTGGCTGAAATCATTCGTTCGGCAATTGCTCCGCAGACCAAGTCGTACTTCATCTCGCAAAAGGTAGGCGTGCGTGACGAAGCCAGCTAGAGTTCCCCGCAAGTCCGACAACACGTGGACCGACGCCGATCGTTTGCGCTGGGCCGTATATTGGCTGTTGATCGCGGTGTGCCTGGGCAATGCCGTGGGTCGCATCTTCGCCGTGACGGCCGAACACAACCGGCATCCGTTTCTCAGTGCGAACGATCGCAGCCGCTGGGCGACGGTCCGTTCGCTGGTCGATCACCAGACGTTTGCCATCGACGAGGTGATCAAGGACCGCTACTGGGATTCGATCGATAAGGTGTATCACATCGGCCCGGATGGAAAGTACCACTACTACAGCAGCAAACCGCCACTGATGGCCTGTGTACTGGCTGGCGAATATTGGCTGATCAAGAATACGATCGGCATGGAGATCTCCGAGCACCCTTATTACGTCGGTCGCGCGATATTGATTGCGACCAATGGGCTGTTTCTATTGGGGCTGCTGTGGGCGACGATCTGGATTGTCGAACGTTACGCGAAGTCGGATTTTGCCCGGCTTGGTATCGTGGCGACGGTTGCATTTGGTACGTTTCTGACGACGTACGCTGTCACGATCAACAACCACAGCCTGGCTGCGATGAGTGTAGCGATTGCGATGTTCTGCGGTTTGCGCGTCTGGTGCGACGATCGCGGCGACGCGCGTTACTTGCTGGGGGCTGGTTTCTTTGCGGCCTGTGCGGCAGTGAACGATCTGCCGGCGTTCAGCTTCTTTGGTCTGCTGGGACTGGCGATGCTGATCAAGCGACCTGTCGGAACGCTTCTATACGGAGTGCCAGCCGCAGCGGTGATCTTAGGGGCGTCGCTGGTGACGAACTACATCGCCCATCAATCGTGGCGACCGCCGTATGCCCATCGCGCCGATGGCGAGGTGCTGGGAACACTAGAAACCAAGATGCATGGCGCACTGGATAAGAACGAGGTGCCTGCCGAACTGAAAGAGGTGCTTGCCAGGCACGAGATTCAGCTGAGCGATCAGGCCGAGATCATTACCCGTGAGACGGGCAACCGGTGGGTGGTTCTCGACACGGGGATCGACCGCCGCTATGCCGTGCAGCGCACCGACAGCAACATCGAAGTTCGCGACTGGGACAACTGGTACGACTACGACACCAGCTATTGGAAGCCTGGCGTGAAGAAGGGGGTCGACAAGGGAGAGAAGTCGATCGGCCTGTACGCGTTTCATGTGACACTCGGACATCACGGGATATTGTCACTCACGCCGGTGTGGTTCCTTTCTTTAATAGGGCTGGGGCTGTGGCTATCGGAGAAGGGGAGCCTGCGACAGGTTGCCGTGTTCATCATTGTGCTGACGCTGGTCTGTGTGTTGTTCTATATCTTCCGACCGCTGAAAGATCGTAACTACGGCGGAATGACCTCTGGCTTTCGCTGGGCTTTCTGGCTGATTCCCCTATGGTTAACCGCCATGATTCCGGTATTGGATCGCTGGAAGAATGCTCGCTGGGGGCAGTTGCTGTTTGCGGTACTGTTGTTGTTTTCAGCGATATCGGCCAGCTATTCGGCGCTTAATCCGTGGATTCATCCTTGGATGTACACGTACTTGGGTTATTTGGGGTGGATGGAGTAATCGCCCCGATAGCAAAACTCATGTTGCATGATTTCTCGAAATCCCGAAAATACTTCGACTAATTCTGACCCGAACCTGACCCGTTCACTTCACCCTCAGGCGTAACGCAGGGAGGCGTGCTTGATGAAGTTCCCGCACCTATCATCATCGTTAGCTGTACTCGGTTTTGCTATTTGTGTTGGCTTGCTTACCGCTGGCTGTGGATCGTCGGATGCGGCCAATCCACCGGCGGTTAGTATCAACGACCCTGGCAGCGCAGACGCAGCGTCACAGACCGTCTCGACCGACGTGGTCGGCAAGCCAGGAAAGGGTTCCGACTTTCGTGGTGAAGAGTTCCCTGAAGTCATTCTGACGACAACCAAAGGGGAAATTCATCTGAAGTTGGATGCCAAGAAGGCTCCGGCGACGGTCGACAATTTTCTGACCAACTACATTTCGACCGATCATTACAACGGTACGATCTTTCACTACGTGCAGCCCAAGGGAATGATCCTGGGCGGGTTGTTCGACAGCGGTATGAATCCTCGTGAAACTAAGAGCGAGATTCAGAACGAGGCCATGAACGGCTTGAAGAATAAGCGGGGCACGATCGCCATGTCGCGAGATCCCAGCTTCATCCACAGTTCGACGTGCCAGTTCTTTATCAACTGCGCCGATAACACATCGTTCGATCACATTGGGACCGACGATTCCAGCAGCTTTGGCTATTGTGTGTTTGGCGAGGTGATCGAAGGGATGGACGTCGTCGATGCGATTTCGGCCGTCGAAGTCCAGTCGAGTGACGGGTTCGTCAATCTACCGCGAGAACCGGTGCAGATTCTATCGGCCCACCGCGTCAAATGACGTGACGGTGGTCGCCGTTTCAGATGCTGGTAAGTAAGCGCTTTCCAATGCTTCCAGCAAATGCTCGATCGTATAATTGCGCCGTCTAGGCTTGGCCTGGGCGGCGTTTTCTACGCCATGCTCTGCGAGCAGATCTTTCAGCAGCCGCGATTCCAGGGAAGGAAGCAGGGGGGCGTCCGAAATCCAAGTTGCCGAGAAGCTTTTGCCTTGGCTGGCCAACCGCGTCAATTGAACGATCGACTGGCGTGAAGTGCACATGGCATCGATTCGCTGGAACAGGAAGGTCGGATCGTCAGGGAATTCGATAGCAGGCTCTTGGGCTAGTTCTTCCAGAACGAAACGGCTGAAGAACTCGCGATCGTGAGGAAAGCTGCGAACGATTTGAGTTCGGCCGGGAATGTAGATCCGCATTCCCTGAAGCGACTCCAGCAAGGCAACAACCTGACTTTGGGTCAGCAGCATTGGCTTGTGACGAGGTCGAGCATGATAGAAGTATTGCTGGACGATTTGCTCGAGGGTTTCGAACTCAGGACGAATGGGCTCGGCAAACAGCGAAGCGCAGCAGGCGAGCCAAACGCCCAACGCAGGCACGATGACGCGTTGAGTGCGGCTATTGTTTAGCCAGTGCATGACCCATTCCCCCGATTTCCTTGCACATTTTCGGCAACTTATTTCTCACGCGATGAACTTTTTCTGCCCACTCTTAAGAAGGATAGATCACACCTCCGTGATCGTTGACAAACCCCTCTAAAATGGGTGAAAATCCCTTAATGCCCGAGATATCAGCTGAATCTGGTCAATTTGGAGCGAATACGGCGAAAGAGATGGATGGCCGTAATTTGGGATTAAGTCCCCTAGTAATGGCCATAAAGTGGTGTTGATATACCGTAGGTCCTTTTTTTCGATTGATTTCCGTCACCGTTTTCCTATACTGCTGGAACGTTGCCGAGCAAGTCGTCTCTCGGTGGCACTTTTCAGCAGTTGCGGTAGTAGGAGATGCCGTCGTGTGTAAAGTCACGTACTTCGTCCAACCCTGCCCTACATGTGGCCGAAAGCTGCAGGTCAAGGTCGAGTATCTTGGCCTTGAGGTATCCTGCCAACATTGCGGTGCCGGATTCATTTCGCACGATCCCGATATGGCCGGTGCTCCGCCGATTAACCCCGTGGATGATGCCCTGCACAAGGCCGATGCCTTCCTCGGTAAGGGCCTTGCAGGCACGCATTTTCCAAGCATGTTTGGAACCAACTAGAGCGTTGGTTCCTTGCTGAAAGAGTTTTCGGCCCTGGTGGTCGAAGTTGTTAATTTAGCCGCCTTAAGCGGCTTTTTCTGTTTCTTGCCACTCGTTAGCCGGCACAGATCTGGGCCAGGTCCTCGAAGTAGTGAGGATACGTCTTGCTGGTGCAGCCAGGGTTGAGGATCACGACGCCCTCTTGGCGTAGCCCGACCAGGGCCAGGCTCATAGCCATGCGGTGATCGTTGTACGTTTCAATCCGAGCCGGCTGAAGCTTGCCCGGCGTGATGGTCATGCCGTCTTCCTGTTCGTCGACGGTTGCTCCCAGTTTGCGAAGCTCGCACGCCAGGTCACTGATGCGGTCGGTTTCTTTGTGGCGGTTATGCGCGACGCCGGTAACCGTGGTCGGCCCATCGGCAAACAGGGCTACCGCAGCCAGGGTTTGCACCGTGTCGCTGATTTCCCCCATGTCGATGTTGATTCCGTGGAGCTTGCCGCCGGTGACCGTAACGCTGTCGGTCTGGTAATCGACCTGGCAGCCCATCTGGGCGAGTGCTTCGCAGAAGCCGACATCGCCTTGCAGGGCATCGCGCGAAAGCCCTGCGACGGTGACCTTACCACCACTGACGGCTGCTGCTCCCCAGAAGTAGCTTGCGGCCGAAGCATCGGGCTCGATGGCATATTCACACCCGCGATACGTTTGACCGCCAGGGATGACGAACCGCCGGCAATCGTTCTCTTCCAGAGTGACGCCGAAGTCACGCATGATTTGGGTCGTCATGCGAACGTACGGCTGCGAAACCAATTCGCCGTCGACCTGCAGTTGCACCTGGCTGGAAGCGTAGGGGGCCGCCATTAACAGCCCGCTTAAGTATTGGCTGCTGATGTTGCCGGCGATGGTTGCTTTGCCGCCAGGGAGTCCATGGGCATCGACCAGTACGGGAGGACAGGCGTTGTCAAACTCGGTGCGGATGTTGGCACCCAACTGCTTGAGGGCTTCGATCAGATCGCCGATGGGACGCTCGCGCATCCGGGCAATTCCGTCCAGGCGAAACGTGCCGGTGCCAAGGGTTGCCAAGGCGGTGAGAAACCGCATCGAAGTGCCGCTGTTGGCGATGAACATCTCGGTGTTGTCGCCACGGAACTTGCCGCCGTTCCCTTCGACCGTGAGCGTATGGCTGGCCGGATCGTGAGCGATTGCCACGCCGATGCGGCGCAGGCTGTCGATCATCACTTCCGTGTCTTCGCTTTCGAGCGCGCCGGTGAGGATCGATTGGCCTTCGGCAAGCGCAGCGATGATCAAGGCGCGATTGGTAAGACTTTTCGAGCCAGGAGGACGAATCGATCCAGTAACAGGACCGCACGGGGTAATGGCAATTTCAGCGACCACGGTGCATCTTCAAGCAAGGGAGGAAACGAATAATCCTCTGTAGTTTACTGCTTGTTGGCGATCTTCCACAGGTGGCGTTCCCCTTTGATGTACATGGCATCGTCGCCCAGGGCAGGGGTGGCCTGAACGTTTTCCCCCATCTCGATCTCTTCGACGATTTCCCCCTTTTTGCCGGAGAGATCGACAATCATGGCCAGGCCGTCGTAATTGATCGCAATCAGCTTCTGGCCGGCGATGACCGGGGTGGCCCAGAACTTGCCCTTGAGACGCAGGCCCCACTCGAGGTCGCCGGTCTCGGCGTTGCCGCAGTTGAGCACGCCGGTACCGTTGATGGTGTAGACCTTGCCATCGTGCAGGATGGGGCTCATCGACGACGGATTCAGTTTGTTGGCTTCCCATACGATCTCAGGCTTGACGCGAGGATCTTTCAGGTCGAGCACGGTCAGGCCTTTCGAGACCACAAAGGCCTGCTCGCCGGTGGTCAGCGAAGTGGAAATCGTGGAGGCACCCCCGCCCAGTTCCCACAAGACCACACCGCTTTTGGAAGAGACGGCCGTGACACCGTCGCTGCTTTGCAGCAAGGCCACGCTCTCGTCGCCGGAGTTGACGGCTTTCAAGGCGATCGGCGATGCCCAGTTTGCTTTTTCCGCTCGCGGCAGGAACCAGCGAGTCTGCCCGTTCTCGGCATTGATACCGGCAGCGAACGAATCCCCTTGGTTTTCGATCTGCACGACAATCGTGTCGTCGATCACGATCGGCGAACTGGCCATGCCGACGTCATTGCCTGCTTTGGGGTGTTCGTAGCCGAGGCCACGGTACCACTTCAGGTTGCCGTCCAGGTCGAGGCATACCAGGTCGCTCGAACCGAAGAAGGCGTAAACGTTCTTGCCGTCACTTACGGGGCTGGGTGCGGCTGGGGTGGTCTGTGGGTGGCAGAACGTGCGACCGGTCGCCCAGAAGTTTCGCTGCCACAGCTTCTTGCCGTCGGCAGCCGAGTAGCACAGGATGTGCAACTGTTCGAGGTCGGCTCCGTCGGCGGTGGTGACGATCACCTTGCCATCGACGACGATCGGGCTGGATGGCCCGCGACCGGGGAGTTCGACTTTCCAGGCAACGTTCTCGCCGTCGGCCGTCCAATTGTCGGGAAGCTGACACGATGAGGACGATCCAGTGGTGTCGTCGCCGCGGAACTGACGCCAGTCGGCTGAGACAAACGAAGCCATCGCCAGCAGGCACAGCAAACTCAGGGTGATACGCATGGGTTGGTTTCCGTGCTTGAAGGTTAAGGTTTGGCGTCGGCGATGGCCGTGCCCAGGTGATCGCATACGCGTAGATCAAAATGCCACACGTTGGTCCACGACTGGGTTTGTTCGTTCTGCACCAGCTTCACCAGGATGGTGTTCTCGCCGGGCTTCAGCTTGGTCTTGGCGGTGTATTGATCGAAATTATCGCCGGCATGGTAAACCTTGTCCGAGGCCACCAGGTTGCCATTGACCCACACCTTGGTCGCATTGGGCGAACCCCAGCGTAATTCGACATCCTGGGCTTCGTCGCTATCGAAAGTGGTGACAGCGTAGCCAACGACTTCTTTCACCGGGGCAAACGCCTTGTTGAAGTCGACTCGCTTTTCGCCTTTGCCGAGCGTCAGCGGTTGCCACTTGGCCGGGGCGGGGATTTCGTCGATCAGCTTGCCGGGGTAGGAACCTTCCAGATTAATCTCTTTCTCAGGCGGATAGACGGCGTCGAAGCCATCTCCCTTGGCGAACTCGAAAGCCGCGATCACATGCCAGTTCTTCAGAAAGCCGAAATGCTCGGTCGTGTCGACTTCGACTTCCAGTTCCTTTAAAGCGTCGGCGATCACTTTGGCCTGATGGGCATTGCGTGTGGCGGTGAGTGCTTGTTGATAGGTTGCGACGGCTTCTTCGGTTTGCTCGTCCTGGAGCTTGCCTTGGGCGTCTTCAATCAGCTTGTCGACGGCCAGCAGACGCAGTTCGAGCGAAGCGTCGTTCTCGAAGCTTGGGACCAGCTTTTGTGCCGCTTCTTCATCTTGCTGCTTGAGCAGGTTATAGGCTACCGAACGCGATTTAGGAGAATGTGCTGGCGATTCAATGAACGCGATCAGCGTGTCGTTGGCAATCGGTTTGCCTGCTTGCCGGGCCTTGTCGGCCATTGCTTCGACGGCACCACGCAGCCAGTTGGCGGCCACGGGGCGATCTTGTTTCATCGCGGCCAAGACCTCGGGAATGGCGTCGGCGTTCATTTGGCTAAGGGCGGTGACCGCTTTGACCGCTTCGGGATAACCGAGGGCCTCGGAACTGATCGCGTTGATCTTGTTGATCAACTCGGTCGCCTCGCCGGCAACCAAAGGGGAGACGCATAGCAGCAAGGCTAAGCCAGCGGCAAGAGATTGGTAGAAACGCATCATCGGCTCGGAATGGATCGAAGGGATAGGGCAGGGGATTGCCCGATTGTAATCGATTACCACACGCGAGGAAGCATTGCCGCGGAAGTTTAACGAATCGGCAAAGTGAGCTTAGAACAGGATCGTTTCCGACACGAATACGCCATCGCGGCGGAGAGCTTCGTTATCGGATAGGTTCAACACGCCCAAGACTTCGAAGAACGTGCGTTTGCCGGTCTTTCGCTGGTAACGCAGGCCAAAGCCATAGACGAAGTCACCGTTGGGGGTCTGGAAGGCGATTTCAGGGGCGATCGATTCGTCTTCGTGATGACGGAACAACTGGATGCCCAGCGATGCCCCGTAGTTCTCGCCCAGGCTGCTGCCGGTGGAAATCGCGACGAGCGGGTTCACGTCGAACGCGGCCCGCAAGCGATTGAAGTTGCCGCCGGCGGCAGAGTTCCAGCCGTCGGTCGCATAGAAGAGGTTACAGTAGGCAACGCCGGACTCGATACCCAGCGGATGGGCAGGCATCAGGTACGTGTAGTTTGTTTCCAGGACGAACAGTTCGCCGGCACCAGTACCGGCTTCGTCGCCGAATTTGAACAGGGCCCGAGTGGCGTAGTTCAGCCGGCCATGGAACTGAGTACGGCTGATCGCAGCGAAGTGTTGGTTGCGGCCAGCGGCATCGGGCGTTTCGACAAACAGGTACGAGCTTTCGTAGAAGACCTTCTGGTAGTCGACACTGATGTTGGTGCCGTACATGCGGCTGTTGTCGTCGGCCACGTTGTCGACGTCGCTGCCGGCGTAGATGGCCTGGATATTGATGTTGCTCGTGTTGCCGACAAAGAGCGTATTCTTATTGATGACGGCACCAAGGATTTCGTCGTTCATCAACAGCTGGTTGTGCAGTTGGAACGGGAATTTGCCCCCCACCATGTGCAGGTCGCGAACGGCGAAGGGATCCATGAAGCCAGAGAACATGCTATGCAGTTCTCCTTCGAACCAGAAACGCTGAGGCTCGCCGGTGCTGTTGTCGATGTAGCCGGCCGGGTCGCTGAAGCGATAGTACGAGCCGCCCGTGTTGCCTTCGCCGATGGGGCGGAACTGCACGTGAAAACGCTCGGTGCCCGTCAGACGCAGGTCGAGATCGAGCAGCAATTGATGCCCCAGGCCATCGCTGCGGGTGTTGCCTTGTTTGAACGCGATAGCACTGGCCTGGTAGCCGCCGTAGGCGACAAAACGGGGTTCCCAGTTGTAGGCACCGGGGCCGAACCAGTCGAGCGAATACTGTTTGATCGGTTCTTCCCCTTCGAACTGTGTAAACAGCGTGAAGGGTTCGGGATCGATATAATCTTCCGGCAGGCGAAGTAGTTCAAAGTCGGCGTGCTCATCCTCGCACGGCCAACCCAAACGGTCCCCTTCTGCGTTGTACATGTACGAGCCACCATGTTGCCACAGCTCTTCCTCCAGGGGCGGAAGGGGTTCGTCTTTCCATTGCTTGCTTTGGGCGTTTTCAGGCAACGCCAGCGGCAGCAAGTGAGGCGAGTCCTGCGGTGTCTCGATGGGTTCAGCCAGCGGGGGAAGAAGCGACTCGTTTGCGGGCGCGAAGTTCGTGGGTTCGACGTGAGGAACCGACAGTTGAATGGGCTTGTCGTGCTGGCCGGGAATCGGCGGTACGCCAAATAGGTGCTCATCCGCTAAGACGGAACTGCAACAGAGAACTGCTGAGCACCACGCTGAAGCGAGGAGTTGTCGGAGTTTGGATTGCGGACTTGCCGTCATGGAGTGACCTCGATCGTGCCACACCATTCTTGCAGAACGACCACCTCGAGCAGATGCTTCAAGTGAGGTGTTCCGACACGATCCAGCAGCGTTGGAGGAAGGTGTCGGAAGTTAAGTCGCGCTGTTATACGGTAGATGCCTGGTTCTTTGGGCAAGTGTACCGGATAGCTTTGGCTTTGCTTGGAAAGAGGTGCCAGGCTGCCCTTGGCGATACGGAAAGTTGGCGGACGGCCGAAGGAAGCGGAGATACCTTCCGCCGGACGTACAATGTTGATCGGTGTCAGGAAGCGATTCACGGAAAGAATTACCGAGTGATCGGTCCCTTCCGACGTAAGTGCGGTGAACTTGTTCTGGAAATTGAGCAGGAACCGATCGTACGGAACCTTACCCCCGAGCACCGCATGGCTGTGTTCGTCGCGCAGGTCGCCGTTGTCGTCGAGATCGCCCGACGCGAAAACAACCCGTCCTTGTTCGTCATGGACAATGACCGAAACCCAGGCCTGACGCTCGGCCGTAAAGCCGGTGGGGAAGCTGTGTCCTGAAAGCTTGCTTTTCACTTCGACGTTGATGTGAACCTTGTCACCCATGCCGGCTGACTGCGGAGCACTTACAAAGAGGTCGGCGGCTTGCGACAGGACTTCGTATCGCTTCTGAGCGGCGATACGGAGGCTATGGCGGTTCTTCTTGCGAAGTTCGGTGAGCGTTTCCTTCTGATAGTCGGTCAGCATGTTCCAGTTGCGGTAATCGACCTCGAACATCCAATCGAGTTTCTCGGGGAACTCGGTGTCAGGCAGTAGCGAGTAGTCGGGACCGGCAAAGGTGTGGTCGGTAAGACGGCGAAGGGGAAGCTGGTCTTCCGGTACTTCGGGGACAACAGCAGCGCGGCCGAGGGGACGTTCGCAATCCTGGAACGGAACGCCTTGTACGGGGCCCATGTGGCACTGTTGGCAGGTAATGCCTTGCTTGGCTGCCGGGCTGTTTTGCCATTCGCTGAAGGCTTCTTCGAGACGCACGCCTTGAGGGTTGGTCACGTCGTGGCATTCGCCGCAGAACTGCGAGGTCTTGATGTAGGGTAGGCCCTGTGACTCGTGTGTGCCCATCGCCTCGCCGCCGTCGGCATCGTCGAAGGGGCCGTACATGCACGCGTCGAGCAGTTTGCCAGGTTCAACCGGAACGCGACCACTGGCCTTGTAGTGCTTGGTACTGCGGCGGTGGCAAGAGACACAGGTCACCCCTTCCATCGAGATCCGCGACCGGTGGACATTGCGTCGATTGGCGTTCTCGCCCAGGGCGGTGCCAACAGGCGTGTGGCAACGCGTGCAGAAGGTTCCCTGCGTGCCGCTGGTGCGTTCCATGAGGGTCAAGTTGAAGGCCTCGAACACAGGGCTATGCTGGGCATAGGCGTGCATCGATCGCGACCACTCGTCGTACTGCTTGGGATGGCAGGTCTGGCACTGCTTGGCCGAAGGAAACTCCATTTCGGTCAAGGGAGTGATATTGCAGTTCTCGGGCAGGGCGTATTCCAGGGCACCGTTTTCGATCCAGCGGTATATTGCTTCCTGTTGCCCTGGGGTGAGCCATTCCATCTTGTCCGGCGGCATTTCAGGCGTACGAGGCATGCCAGTTCCTGGCTGGGCGTGTTCGTCCCATTCCACGTAGGCCAACAGGGCCGAGTCTTTGGGACTGCCCGGAACGACCAGGCGGTCCTTGCCAACCTTGCCGGCCAACAGGGCTTCGTAGGTGCTAAGGTCGACCCGCTTCGTGTTGGGGCGATGGCATCCAGCACATTTGTTGGCCAGGGTCATGTAGACTTCCGGCCAATCGACATCGTAGGGGTGGGGCTGGGAAATGAGATGTGGAATCGCTTCCACCGTGGTAGGAGCTGCTCCCCAGAGCCAAAGCGCGCAGACCAGGCCGAGACCAACGGTCAGAACCGCCAATTGGGAGGTTAGTTTTCTGGCAGCGGGCATTCGGGCATCCTTCCCGTGATCGACCTTGCGCTGGCCGTCCAGTGGCCAGAACAACTTGGGGTGCGTGCACTGCATCCCCTGATATCACTGGTCGGCAAAGTGAGGGGGGAAGCCTTAGCTAACTAAGTGTGCCTATGGCTTTTAGAATAATCGGAAAGGCTTATTGTGAAGCTTCATGTTCCGCCGTCGAATCTTGAAGAATTTCGACTTTCAGACCGAGCCGAACTAGGGAGTCATGTTCAGCTGCTTTACCGCTTCTACCAAGTCTTTGTCGCGTGCCTTGGTTGCCGATTCTTCTGCTAGTTTTAGCATCGCGCCAGCAGCTTTCGTCTGGCCATCTGCTATCAGTAGCGGCACGTGCTTGATGGCGTGCTGGGCGATCGCCGCGTGAACTTTGGAAGACATACTTGAACCGGCTGCTAGCTGCATCGCTTTGAGGTGCCATTCCCCCTGATCGATCGCAAAACGCGTGTGCCAGTCTTGGATGATCTGCGAGCAAGTTGCGAAGTCACCACCGCGGGCCGACTCGGCCAGGGCATAGCGGAAGCCTGCGAACTGCTGGGGAGAACCATTGGGCATGGCCATGGCCGCGGCTGCCATTTCCTGGCCGATCTTAGCGTGGTCGTCCAGCCGCTGAGCGGATTGAATTCGGGAGTTCCATTTTTCCTGGAAGGCAGCCGCCGGTGCCGAGATATCGGCTTCGGTCGGAATGTTGGCCTGCTCGATCAGGTCGTCTGCCAGTTGATAGGGGTCGGTAAGAACAGCAACCATTTTGTCGATTTCTTCATCTGGTAGAAACGCGGTCGCGAATTCTTCACGAGCGCGATCGGCCCCGCCGTCCGGAGTGACCAGGAGAAACGCACCGATGATCTTTTTAGTCTCGGCCTGGGTGGGGAGTTCTTGTTCAGCCAGGAACTTGGCGAGCCCTGCCGGGATATCGGCAAGCGTGTAGCGGCGGTTTTCACCGTTCATGCGAATCACCAGGCGATTAGCGTCCGACTCGACAACACGAATCATGGTACCGTTCACGTCGAGTTCCGAGTCTGCCGGCAGCTTGGTAAGCCGCGATGAAACGGCCTGCCAGAACTGCTGATTCAAGTCGGCTAACTGCTTCAAGTCGTTGAACTTCTCTTGATGCTTCGGCGAGGTGACCAGAGGCGCTGCCTGGGCGAGCAACTGTTGAGCCGCAGAAGCGTTGCGGTCGATGACTTGTTGACGTGCCTGCTTCATGAGACCGGCCAGCTGATCGACATTCGCCGTCGAAGCGGCAGCCGGAGCGGTCATCATCGGCTCAGGGGTTGTGGTCTCCGTTTCTGACGGGGTGGAAGTCATTTCGGTTGGTTTCGAAGGACTATTCGCGGCGACCATGCTGCCGGCGAGGTACTTCTTCTTGCCGGCTTCCAACGCGGCCAAGGCACTTCCATCGGCACCTGATTGGGTCCACAGTTCGCGGATGTACTCGATGTCGGCCTTCGGCGAGAGCAGCAGATGCGAAGCTTCGATGCGCTGCTTGACGGTGTCTTCCCCTTTCAGGCGGCTCAGGGCGATGGCTCGCTGGAAGCCTTCGGGAAGTTGGCCTCGTTCGTATCCTTTATTTTGACCAGCAAAGCGAACCACAACGCGCATGTCATCGAGCGTGCTGATGGTGAATGTCGTGCTTCCGACGGTCAGTTCTTCGTTTTCACGCAGCGACGCGGTGCCGTCGTTGAGGGCTTTGTTGTAGGCCATCAAGTCTTGGACAAACTGATCGACGCGATCGAAATCGGTTTTACCTTCAGGCGTTTTCGGAGTCATACGCACCTGGTCGAGAGCAATCGAGGACTTGGCATAATCCTTCTCGCTGATTCCAATCCAGGCCGCTTCCAGGGCTGCTTTCAGTTCGGCTTGATCCTCGGCGGTGGCCTTGGGTTCTGGCGGCTTGCTGTTCATCGCCGGCATGCCAGCCATGGTGTCTTCGGGGTTCCCCAGGCCAGGGATCGAGTTGGCCAGATCGTTGGAAGTGGGACGCTTGCCCGATTTTGGTCCTGGAGGGGACTTTCCACCGTTTGACGTCGATTCTTCTTCTGGCTGGGCGGGAACTTCTGGGCTGGTGGTTTCCGGCTGGGGATCTGCCTGAGCGATAGGCTCGTCCGCGGGTTCAGTGAAGACGAAATACGCTCCACCGGCGACTGCGGCGAGCAGCAGAATCGCGACGCCACCCATGTACATGCCAAAAGCGGAGTTCTTGGCGCGGCTTTTGGCCGAGGTCGCGGCGGATGTCTTCTTGGCTTTCAGCGAAATATCGCCGCTGGAATCGGAAGATGGATTCGCGGCAGGTGCAGTCGGGGCCGCGGCTTGAGCGGGCGCTGCCGTCGCAGGCTGAGCGACCGCGGCAGGCGCAATCTGACCGCTGAAGTAGGCCTGCAGTTGTTGGTCGTAAGCTTGCTTTTGAGCTGGATCCAACAGGCAGTTCTGTGCCAATTGGATTTCTGAGAGCAAAGTGTGGCGAAGTGGTTCGTCGGCAGGGGCCATCGGAATCGAGGCGCGCGACATGGCATTTTGCGCGGCAACCATGATCTTGCCGGTGTCGGCCTCGTACACGGGCAGCCCCAACAGCGTATAGCAATCGGGTCGACCAGTGACGTTGAGACCCAACCACATTTGGTAGGGATTGGTAGCTTGAGTCATTCCTCGAAACTCGCAAGTACGTAATGTTTATTTCAAGGCTAGTTGCCGTTTTACCAAATTGCCCTGCCGGGACCGGGTTTCGCCTCTGCTAGTACGACGAGGAAGCGACCGATTTTGTTTCGTAAATCGGTTATATCGACAATGATGGGGGGATAATTCATTGCCTGGGGGGGTAATTGCCCCAATTGTAGCGAGTTCGAAGCACGTGGAAAGAGATGTTCTCTCCTCAATGTTAGCGTCCTCGGACAAGATCTTGGACATTTGGGTAACGATATTTTTGTAAGGGCGAAATCTAGAAAACTTCATAAAATGTCAATCACAGAAATCTCCTCGCTAATCACGTTTTACGGAAATCGCATCTTGGATTGAGATCGTCTACACCAGGGCAAGACTATATGCTTCTCAACACCCAACCCAGCAACAGAGATACCTCAGAGAGGGCACCTGATCATGAACTTTTCGCTGCAACGCACCGTTCCTATAGCCATAGTTTGCTGCTGTGCGGCACTGATGGCCGTATGGATCGGATCTATCACCTCGACAGCCCAAGAATCGGCGACTGACTTGAAACAAATGGAAAAGCTTTATCAGCAAGGAAATTACAAGGAAGCCTATGAGGCGGCCGAGAAGCTTTTCGTTGATCCTGCGCAAGATCCCAAAGAAATCGCTCGAACAATCTACGTCCCGATTCAATCGCTGCAGCGATTGGCGCGCTATACCGATGTGGATGCGTTTCTAGAGAAAACTGCCGAGGCCCAAAAGGATCAGTGGCGAGTTCTGGCGGCAATTGCGGCACAGTATCAAACTTTGACCCATTGGGGCGTGATCAACGACAACAAGTTTGAACGCGGGCCAGTGCGCGGCGGCGGACGGCGCGTGAATAGTATCGACCGAGATCGCACGCGTGCGTTGCAGTTGTATGTCGAAGCGATGAAAGTCGCGCAGACGAAAGATGCTGAGCCTGACATGGCGAACCTCTTTCAGCAATTGTCGGGCTTCTTCCTCAGCGGTGGCTATGGCCGCGCGGCTTGGCAACTCCAATATCTGACCGACATCACGACGCTGCCGGACTATGACGAAAGCTACAACTACGGTGGCTCGAATCAAGGGGCTCCGGTCGATGAAGAGGGGAATCCAATTTTCTACCACGTTCCTAAATCGTGGGAGGACGCCAAGAACGATGGTGAGCGGATGCGCTGGGCCATGGAGCAGGTTGCCGAGTACGATCCGAATCGAACCGGCCAGGTAAAGCTGCAATGGGCCAGCTTTCTTAATTCGCAGTTTGGCGTGCAAACGCTGCAGCAGTATCAGTGGTTCTTTGCTCCCCGCAATGACGAAGACGACAACGAAACACCTCATCTCCTGCAACTGGACACGCTGGCAGACAACGAAACGATTGCCCGGTTGGCTACGGGGATTAAGCGTTTCATGCTGCCGGACGAATTTAATCACATCAAAATCTGGCAGGATTTAATCGAAGACAAGGACTCGCAGCGCGGGTCTGCCTACGATCAGTTGGCGTCGGTCTTTGAGAATCGTCGGCACTATCCCAAAGCGGCGCAAACTTGGAAGGATGCAATCGCGGACGTCGGTCCCGGTTCGAACAATTATCGCAAGTCGCGACTCGAGCAGATTGTGGGCAACCTGGGGCAGTTCCAAGGGGGGCAGGTCAATGCGGCCGGCCAGGGAGCAACGCTGCAGTATCTGTTCCGTAACGGAAGCGAAGTTGAGTTCACCGCCCACGCGATCAAGATCGAGCAGTTGATTTCAGATGTTAAGAAGTATCTGAAATCGAATCCGGGTCGTCTCGATTATCAGAAGATGCAGTTTCAACAAGTCGGCGAAAAGATTCTCTTCGAATCTGGTGGCGACGTTTACCTTGGCAACCAGGTTGCCAAGTGGGGCCAGAAGCTCGACCCTCGTCCTGGGCACATGGATCGCCGCATCAACGTACACGCACCGCTGAATAATGCCGGGGCCTACATGGTGACGGCCAAGATGAAGGACGGCAACGTCTGCAAGGTCGTGGTCTGGGTAGTCGATACGGTGATCGTCAGCAAGCAACTCGACCAGAAAAAGTACTACTACGTTGCCGACGCGGTCAGTGGTAAGCCGATCGAAAAGGCTAATGTCGAGTACTTCGGTTATAAGGTCGAGCAGGTTCGCAATCAGAATCGCTTCAACGTTCTGGTCAAGAACTTTGCTGAATTCACCGATGCGGATGGCCAGGTGATTCTGGCCGACAACCCGCTGACGCACGAGTATCAATGGCTGGTCTTGGCCCGCAGCGATAAGGGACGGTTCGCGTTCATGGGCTTTCAGCACATTTGGTATGGTCGCCAGCACGATGCGACCTACAACCAGGTGCGCAGCTACGGGATCACCGATCGGCCTGTGTATCGACCGAATCAAACGGTGAAGTTCAAGTTCTGGACGCGCCGTTCGCAGTACGATCAGGCCGACGTCAGTCAGTTCGCCGGTCAGTCATTCAACATTCAGTTGCGTGATCCGCAGGGGAACGAGATCTTCAACAAGCAGTTTACCGCCGACGAGTATGGCGGCATGGACGGCACCTGGGAGATCCCTTCTGACGCGAAGCTGGGGCAGTACAACCTTTACACCAACCACGGCGGCATTCAGTTCCGGATTGAAGAATACAAGAAGCCGGAATTCGAAGTGACAGTCGATGCCCCCGAAAAGCCGGTTGAGCTGGGTGAAAAGATCACGGCCAAGATCAATGCGAAGTACTACTTCGGTTCGCCGGTCACCAATGCCACGGTGAAGTACAAGGTCGAGCGTTCGCCATATAACCGCCACTGGTACCCGACCGATCGTTGGGACTGGTGCTTCGGGAATGGTTATTGGTGGTTCGCTTACGACTACGCCTGGTACCCTGGCTACAACCGGTGGGTAGGTTGCATTCGCCCCGCTCCGTTTTGGATTGGGTGGTCGCATAATCCTCCTGAACTTGTTTTGGAGCAGGAAGTCGAGATCGGCGAAGACGGGACCGTGGAAGTCGAAATCGACACGGCCCTGGCCAAAGCGTTGCACGGCAACGAAGACCACCAGTACACCATCACGGCGGAAGTTCGCGATCAATCGCGACGTACGATCGTCGGTTCCGGCAAGGTGCTGGTCGCTCGCGATCCGTTCAAGGTTTATACGTGGGTCGATCGCGGCTATTACGATGTTGGCGATACCATTCACGCTCACTTCCTGGCCCAAACACTGGATGCTCGGGATGTTGCCGGCAAGGGAGAGCTGAAGCTTCTGAAGATCACCTACGACGATCAGAAGCAGCCGATCGAGACCGAGGTGCAGTCTTGGGACGTCGAAATAAAAGGGGAGGGAAGTGTTTCCCAAACCATGAAGGCCACCGCTGCCGGACAGTATCGGTTGAGTCTCAAGGTTACCGACGAGGCGGGCCACACGCAGGAAGGTGGGTATATCTTCACCATTCGCGGCCAAGGCTTTGACGGTTCCGCGTATCGCTTCAACGACCTGGAGCTGATTCCCGACAAGAAGGAGTACCAGGCCGGCGATACGGTCAAGCTGCAAATCAACACGAACCGAGTCGGCAGTACGGTGCTGTTGTTCGTGCGTCCCTCCAACAGGGTTTACTTGCCACCCAAGGTGATTCATCTGACTGGCAAAAGCACCGTGCATGAAATTGCCGTGCTCAAGAAGGACATGCCGAACTTCTTTGTCGAAGCCCTGACGATTGCCGATGCCCAGGTGCATGACGAAGCGAAGGAGATCGTCGTGCCGCCAGAAACTCGCGTGCTGGACCTGCAGGTCGAGACCGACGCCAAGGAGTATCTGCCTGGCAGCAAGGGGACAATCAAGCTGAAGCTGACGGACCACACCGGCGAACCATTCGTGGGCTCGACGGTGCTGACCATGTACGACAAGTCGGTCGAGTACATCAGTGGTGGGTCGAATGTACCTGACATCAAAGAGTTCTTCTGGAAGTGGCGTCGCCACCATTACCCGCAGACCGAACATAGCCTGAACTTGTACAGCTACAACCTGACCCCCAAGGGGCAGTTGGCTCTGCAGTACCTGGGGGCGTTCGGTAACAGCGTAGCGGACGAGTTTTCCGACCGAAACGAAGGCATGGCAATGGAAGGTACCGCTGGCGGATTTGGAGGAGGCCGCGCCATGATGCGAGGCGCGATGGCCAAGAACGCTATGGCTGATGCCATGCCGATGGCGGCGGCTGCGGCTCCGATGCGCACGGGAGATTTGTTAGTAATGGATGCGGAAGGGGAAGATAAATCGGGAGTACTACCTGCCCCCGGCCAATCCAATTTGGTGGACCCGACCGTGCGATCGAACTTTGCGGACACGGCTCTGTGGATTGGCAGTGTCGAGACGAACGAAAAGGGTGAGGCGGAATTCAAACTGGATCTGCCTGAGAACCTGACTGCCTGGAAGATTCGTACTTGGGCGATGGGGCAAGGAACCAAAGTTGCCTCCGCCGAGAGCGAAGTAGTCACGCGTAAGAATCTGATCGTTCGCCTTCAGGCACCACGCTTCTTCGTGCAGAAGGACGAGGTCGTCCTCTCGGCGAATGTTCACAACTATCTGAAGTCCGAGAAGTCGGCCGTGGTCTCGCTGGATATCCCCACAGGATTGATGTCGAGTGAGACGCCTCTGACGCAGAAGGTCACCATTCCGGCTGGTGGTGAAGTGCGTGTCGATTGGACGGTGAAAGTGACCCAGGAAGGGGAAGCGACCATCACCATGAAGGCGCTCACCGACGAAGAATCAGACGCCATGCAGCAAAGCTTCCCGGTTTACGTGCACGGTATGCTCAAGACCGAATCGTGGGCAGGCACCGTGCAGCCGGAGCAGAACTCGCAAGGCATCACCATCAGCGTGCCGAAAGATCGCCGACCGGAAGATTCTCGCTTGATCATTCGCTACTCGCCAAGCCTGGCCGGTGCGATGGTCGAAGCGTTGCCGTACCTGATTGACTACCCTTACGGCTGCACCGAACAGACCTTGAACCGCTTTGTGCCGACGGTGATTACCCGCAAGGTGTTGGGCGAAATGGGAATCGATCTGAAGTCGATTGCCGAGCATCAGAATAATCTTAACGCTCAGGAAATCGGCGATCCGAAGGAGCGAAACGAGCGGTGGAATGCCGCTCGGGATGGTAAGCTCAAGAATCCGGTCTTCGACGACGCGGAACTCGAAAAGATGGTTAAGAGCGGCGTTCAGCGGCTGACCGAGATGCAAAACTCGGACGGCGGTTGGGGCTGGTTCTCTGGCTATCACGAGCACAGCTATCCCCACACGACCGCAGTGGTCGTACGGGGGCTGATCATTGCCGAACGAAACGGCGCGGCAGTCGTGCCAGACGTGATCGAGCGTGGCAAGCAGTGGCTGATCAACTACCAGAACCAGGAAGTTCAAAAGCTGCAAAACGCCGACGAAAAGAAAAACCCATGGAAGCTGAAAGCGGATAACCTCGATGCGGTGATCTTCGCGGTTCTCGCGGAACAAGGTCACGATAACAACGCCATGCGAGGTTTCCTCTACCGCGACCGAACGAATCTTTCGGTGTACGGTAAAGCGTTGTTCGCCTTGGCCCTGCATCAAGTAGGAGATGCCGAGAAGCTCGCCATGCTTCGCCGCAATCTCGATCAGTACCTGGTGACCGATCAGGAAAACGAAACGGCCTATCTGAAGATGCCGGCGGATAGTTCCTGGTGGTACTGGTACGGCGACGCGATCGAAGCCAATGCCTACTACTTGAAGCTTTTGGCCGCGACCGATGCCGACAACGTCACAGCCCGCCGTCTGGTGAAGTACCTGCTGAATAACCGCAAGCACGCCACCTACTGGAAGTCGACTCGTGATACGGCGCTGTGCGTCGAAGCGATGGCCGACTACCTGCGGGCCACCGATGAACTGAACCCTGAGATGACCGTCGAGATTTTCATCGACGGTGAGAAAAAGGCCGAAACCGAGTTCACCAAGAAGAACCTCTTCACGGTGGACAATACGGTCGAACTCACCGGTATGCAAATCACCGACGGCCAGCATAAGGTCGAAGTTCGCCGCAAGGGAGAAGGTCCGGTGTACTACAGTGCCTACCTGACCAACTTCACGCTGGAAGACTTCATCACCAAGGCAGGTCTGGAGGTGAAGGTCGAACGACGCTTCTACCGTTTGGATCGTGATGAAGACGCGACGGCCAAAGCGGTCGGAGCACGCGGTCAAGCTTTGAAAGAGAAGGTCGTGAAGTACAAACGCACCTTGCTTGAGAACGAGTCTGAGATTACCAGTGGCGATCTGGTCGAAATCGACCTGGTGATCGAAAGCAAGAACGACTACGAGTACTTGATGTTCGAGGACAAGAAGGCCGCTGGCTTCGAGCCGGTCGACCTGCAAAGCGGCTACAACGGCAACTCGCTGGGTGCCTACATGGAACTGCGGGACGAGAAGGTAACCTTCTTCGTGCGTCAGTTGCCGCGTGGCAAACACACGTTGACCTACCGCTTGCGGGCCGAGATCCCTGGTAAGTTCAGCGCCTTGCCAGCGGTGGCCCAGGCCATGTACGCACCGGAACTGGTCGGTAACTCGGATGAGATGAAGATCGGGATCAAGGACATCGAGAAGTAGTCGTCATCCAATTAGGTGAAACGAAAAAAGGGTCGGCCTGCTATCTGGTCGACCCTTTTCTTTGGGAGAGATGGGACTACTTCGGTTCCCAGTCCGGGCCATTGTCGGCAGGCATCGACTTGTGCCAGTCGAGCACCGTCTCTTTAAGCGCCGCGACTGCCTGAGGGTTCTTCTTGGCGACGTTGGTGGTCTCGCTTTTGTCCTGCTCTAGGTCGTACAGTTGGACGTCGCTGCCGTCGTAGCTGCACAGCAGTTTCCATTTTCCATCGCGGACGGCCAGGTCGGGCAATTGCTTGCCCTGGATCTCGGGGCGATCAGGAGGACGGCGAAAGCAAATGGGGGAGGAATGCGATGCGTCTGATTTCCCCAGCAACACATCCGGCAAGGCCTCGCCGTCGAACTTCACGTCGGCCGGGGCACTGGCTCCGCAAATCGAAACCAGGCTCGGTACCAGGTCGAACGCCGCGAAGACGGAAGTGTCGTTCGTCGTCCCCTTTTTGTCGGCAGCGATAAGGCCTGGTCCCCAGGCAATCAGCGGCGAGCGGACGCCCCCTTCGTACAGGGTGGTCTTGTGGCCGCGATAAGGACCGGCACTGCCAGCGCCCAGTTCAGGGCCGTTGTCCGAGCACATCAAAATCAGCGTGTTGTCACGCAGCTTTTCATTACTACGCACAAAGTCGAACAATTTGCCGAGCTGTTCGTCCATCGTTTCCAGCACACCCAGGTAGAGTTGCCGTTTGGTTTGATCGCCACGGCGTTCTTTCGGCGGAAAGAAAGGAGAGTGAACATCGTCCGGCCACACGTTCACATAGAACGGCTTGTCGTTGGCCTGGGCCTGTTGGATGAAATCGATGGTGGCGTCAACAAATGTCTGTGTGATCTTATCTCGCTTTTCCCAGGTGATCTTGCCGCGTCCGAGCTTGTCGCTCCCTAGTGTATGCAGTCGCGGTTTCTTGCCGTCGTAGGCATCGAGTTCCGCCAGAACGCGGTCTCCCAGGCCTTCGAAGTTGGTGAGCGACGCATCGACGCCATACTCGGTAATCAGGGGTGCTTCACCCACATCACGCTGGCCTCCCATGTGCCATTTGCCGAAGTGCCCGGTGGCGTAGCCGGCGTCGTGCAGCATGCGGGTCAGCATCGGGGCGGAAGGATCGAGCCACTGGGCCATCCCCCGCTTCTCGTTCAATTCGCGGTGGGCCAGGTAAGACGAGATCTTCCAACGCTGCGGATACTGCCCCGTCGAGATTGCCGTACGCGATGGCGAGCAGATGGGCGAGTTGACATAAAACTGCGTGAAGCGAATCCCTTCCTGGGCCAAGCGGTCGCAGTTCTCGGTGGTGGCATCCTGATTGCCAAAGCTGGAGAAGTCCCCCCAGCCCATATCGTCGATGAACACCAGGATGACATTCGGCGGGCGGTCGGCAGCGGAAACGGAGGTCGTAAGGATGCCGCAAAGTAGCAGCAACATAGATAAGCGAACTAGCTTCATGGGGGTGGTCCTCGCAGGAAAAGCATCGGTCATGGGCCCCTCAATCTACCAAACGAGGGCCTAATTCCAATCAATTTCACCGTTGCCAGGCGTCAGAACGTGCGGTTTCATCGGCAGAATGCAACCAAGTTCATGACACTCGAAAAGGCTCTCATGATGACCGACGAAACTCCTGTGGCTGTGGTGATCGGTGCGACTGGTGGTATTGGCTCGGCCACCGGGCGGATTTTGTCGTCTCGCGGCTATCGCTTGATGTTGGTCTCGCGCAGCGAGGAAAAGCTTCATGCGCAGGCTGGCGAGCTTGATGCCGAATACTTCGTGTCCGACGCCACGCAGTTCGATCAAGTCGAAGCGGCCACAAAGCAAGCGCAGGAAGCATTTGGTCAGGTCGACTCGATTATCAACTGCGTTGGTTCGTTAATCCTCAAACCGGCGCATCTCACTACGCAAAAGGAATTGGAACAGACGCTCGCGCTCAACGTGACCACGGCGTTCGCAGCGATTCGCGCGGCCAGTACCGTGATGCGAGAGCGCGGGGGGAGCGTTATCCTGTTCTCTTCCGCTGCCGCACGCATCGGTCTAACCAATCATGAAGCCATTGCCGCCGCCAAAGGAGCCGTTGAAGGGCTGATCAAGTCGGCCGCGGCGACCTATGCCGGCAAGAACATCCGGGTAAACGGTATTGCCCCAGGATTAGTCGAAACGCCACTCACCGAGGTGATCTGGTCTCGCCCGCGATCAGCCGAGACCTCGAAAGCGTTGCATCCGCTCGGGCGTTTAGGAAAGCCGGAGGAGATCGCTTCGCTGGCCGCCTGGTTGGTCGATCCCCAGAACAGTTGGATCACCGGCCAGGTCATCGGTATCGATGGCGGGCTGGCTAGTCTGAAGACAGGCTAAGTGACCTTAGACCACCGAACGGGAATCACGGAACGTGCTGCGAGTTCCTCCTGGCAGGGCGACTGGTGTCTCATATCCCTCTCACGTTCGAGCAGGCCGTCTTCAGCCGCCGAACGCATGAGTTTGATGACTTGCCCCCAAGCATGAAACCAGTCTTTAAGTGATAGTCTTCAAGGATTGACCTGCAATCCAAAAACTAATTTACCGAATGGACGCGGTTGAAGGGGGCAGATGGTGTTCCACTCACCCAATCGTGTCCTAGATGTCCTGTTAGCTGCCAGAAGCAAGTGTGCGAGGACAATTCCTGTTTCCTTTTAAGCCAACATTATTGGCTTCCCTGTACCTCCACTACCTCCCATGAACTGCTGTCTATGTATACTGTTGCATCACCACCCATTCTAGTCTTGTCCGCAAGCGAAAAATGCACGACCCAGCGTCCATTATCCTTGCGGACAGAGCTTGTCATTAATTCAGGGGCATATCCATAATCTTGAATTGTTTGTATTGCAATCTGCAAGGCCTTCTTTTCTTCAATTCCCATCTCATTCGTTCCTCTGCAACTGGTAAGCGAAAATGTCGCTACAACCAAGGATAGCCATATAGGTGCATGGCCCTTTATATGTCGTGAAAAGCAGTTCATTAGCTCAGTTCCAAATGTTGCCTTTTGACGGTTTGGGGGAAGAAAAGGTGTCAGGGAAGAAAAGGTGTCAGGACTCTTTTTGGCCGCTAGCTGTTTTCTTTGGTCGGCCTCTGGGGCGTAGGGTCGAGTCTAGATTGAGACGGCAGGCGGTCGATTGGGTCCATTTGGGGTCGCCCAGCGGGGAGCCTCGGCGGATGGCGTGTTGGATCGCGTTCACTTCCTTTTCGGTCAGGGCCTGATTGACGCGATCTTTCCAGCGAGGTGGTCTGGCTACCGGCCACGGCGAGAGAAATTTGGACCGCTTGCCGTGATGATCCAACCAGTGGGCAAGCGAGCCCCATTTCCAGTCCTCGGCCACGGCCACCAAGCCAGCCTGCAAGGCATTGCGTTCGACATATCGGCAGACAACCAGGAAGTGCCCGTCATCCTGCACGGGAAAGCTTTTAAACCGGCCTTGGTAGAGATGCCCCTGGCCAGAGGTGTGGTAGTGGGCGTGCCGCCGCATAGTGTGGGTCAGCGTGACCCACCGCAAAAAATTGCTCATACCGCCGTCCGCCGTGGGGCGGATCACCAAGTGCCAGTGGTTGGGCATCAACTGGTAGGCCAGCAACTGGCATGGATACCGCGAAAGCCCCTCGGCTAAGATACGCTCGAAGGCATCGAAGTCCTCCGGCTTATCGAAAATAGTCGCTCGTGCGTTGCCTCGATTCAACGCATGATAAACGCTCCCAGCCTCGTCCGCTCGTTTTGGCCTTCCCATGGAAGCATGATAACACAAGCGGTGGAGAGAACAAAGAGTCCTGACACCTTTTCTTCTCCTGGACGTCAACTGGACCACGCCAGGTATTCGCCTTGGCATTTATCAATGTGGCTACTCGAAAGGTGTTTGCTACGCCTTCCACTTTCTCGACCGGCGGCAAGTGGATCGAACAGAAAGCCAGAGACTTTCTGGAACATGTGAAAACAGAGGGTCTGGCCTGCACGATCCTCATGCGAGACTTAGACAAAGCGTTCTCCGAGCGATTCAATTCGGTGTTCACCAGTCGTGGTATCGACGTGAAGCCTGTTGGTCCTCGGGCACCCAACCTGAACGCATTTATCGAACGATGGATTCAGTCGCTGAAGCAAGAAGTGTTGGACCACTTTATAGTGTTTGGCCAATCGCACTTCGACTACATAGTCCATGAATATATCGACCACTATCACGAGGAACGACCCCATCAAGGAATTGGCGACCTACTACTAGCGAGTCGTGGCGAGCCAGATAATGAAGATGTGGACGATGAAGTAACCACCCTCAGCATGGCTGATATCCGGTGCAAGACGCGGCTGGGTGGGATCCTGAAGTCTTACACTCGCGTTGCTTGAATTGGGTTCGGGTAATCTATTTGCATCTACTTCTACGATGGTGATGCGCGCCGACCGTGGATTTGGCTTGATTCTGGTTCTTTACCTCAATCTTATTGGCTGAAATCGTCAGTTTCAGTTGGCATTCAGAATCGTGATTGGTCGGAATTTTGCTCAGAAATTGCCGCTGATTTCTGTTGGCATCGTTTCTATACAGGGCGGTGCGGCCTCATTTGTTTACGTAGGTTTTGAAACAGCTTCTAGTCTGACGTCTTATCGCTCTTCTCAGAGGACAATTCTCGGACTAGGCGATCGAAGAAGTTTTTTGAGGCTTCTCTAAGCTCTTCACGGTTGCACTTTAATCGCAGGTCTGTTTCGATAACACGCGTCTCACCTTTCGTATTAGCGAAAATCATGCTCCCAAGTTGCAGTTCTTTGGTAGCCTTCCCGGGTGCTTTCACTAACAAATGATCTTGACTCAACAAGAGTCGCGCAGGAGGGTTCTTGGAGCCGTTTCCATTTTCGTAGATAAGAAGTCCAATCAACTCAACATCAGAATTAGTTTCATAGCTTTTCAAAAAAGCAGCGCCAATCCATCGTTTGTTTTTAAATTCCGACGAAAGCGTAAATGATTCGATAAAGTACTCCGTCTCTTTCTTAGACATTACGAGAGAGTCAACAACGGCTTCAATCTTGTTAGGCCCGCTTAACTGGTTCATGGGTAAACCAATCAACGTTTCGCCCGCAGTTGCGTTACTTGCTAACTCCAAGATGGCAACTATCTGAAAAAGTATCAAACACTTAAACATGTATTTCACAGTACAATTCCTTCAACTTCGATAAATACGGTGCAAAATGCTCTTCTCGCGTCTCCGATACAAAGTGCTTCCTACCCTCCAGCGATTTCATCTAAGTCATCCGGGTCGTAGATAGGAGGAGACGGTGGCGGTGAATGCCCTGGAGGATTGTGCCCCTCACTTAATCTTTGCGCATTTTTTAGCAGGAAGTGGTTGAGGAACGGACCTCCGGGTAATGTCGAGGTAGCCATGTTCCACAAGAACATGGCGGACAGCTCGACGATGATGTATCGCTAACAACATATCGGTCAGTGCATCCCCGCGGGTGCATGCTTCATGGTTCAGTTCTCGTTCGTATTGTAGACCAGCGGTACGGAACGTGTCACGCTCGATGTCGTTGATGGGAACGCGAGCCGCGAAGCGGCTGGCGGGTGTTCCGGCGGCGAAGCCGCCGGGGTAGCTCGCTTCGTTGGCCCAACGCTGGGCCGCATGAAGATCATCGGTCGTCCAGTCCAGGTAATGCCCCTGGCGGGCGGCCAGGTATTCGGTGCGGCGTTTCGCCGCCCCGATTCCGGCCTCGCAGGCCCCGTTGTAACGAGGCACGCGAACCGGTGACAGCAGCGGTACGACCTGATGCTCCGTTAGCCAGGCACCGAAGTCGCCGCTCTTGAAGGCCGAGCCGTTGTCGCTCTTGAGCACCAGCGGTGCTCCATACTCAAGTCCGAGTGCCTGGAGTACCGAGACTGCCTCGGCCGCGGTGACATTCGCCACCGGCGTCCAGGCCAGTTGCATGTTAGAACGCTTCCTTCTTGTTCGAGAAAGGAAGAAGCTATTCCGCCATCGCTTCCGATTCGGTTTTCATCGTGGCGATCGACTCGAAGACCTTGTCGAGGCTGTCTTTGAACAGGTCGCCGATCAGCAGGTCAGTGATGTCGCCGCGGTGGTCGGGGAAGCGGCGGACGAAGCGGCCAAAGTTGAAGCCGTCGTAGTATTCGCAAACCAGCTTACGCATGCGTTCCATGCCCACCAGGTAGGCCGGTTCCCAGTGCCCTAGCTGTTGGCGGCTGGTGTCCCCCTTCTTTAGCCCCTCGACGATCGCATCGGCGGCGAGTTCGCCTGACTTGAGTGCTAGAAGGACGCCGGAAGAGTAGAGTGGATCGAGGAAGCCAAGGGCATCGCCGATCAGCACCCAGCCATCGCCGGAGGCCTGCTTCGATTTGTAGGTGAAGTCTTTGGTGGCGAAGATTTTGGTGACCTGCTGGGCCCCTTCGATACGCATCTTGGCGGCAGGGCAGCGCTCGAGCTCTTCGGCGAAGACCTCTTCGTGCGAACCTCGCCCTTTGAATAGATAGTCAAAGTCCCCCACGACGCCGATGCTGACGATGTCGTCGTGCAGGGGGATGTACCAGAACCACCCCTTCTTGTTTTCGACCTGCAGAACGGTGGTGGCCCCTTCGTCCCGGCCGGCATCGCGTTTGGCACCTTGGTAGTAGGTCCAGATCGATCCCTTGTTCAGCGACGGGTCTGGGACCTTCAGTTTCAGCTTGTTGAGCAACAGCGAGCTTTGGCCGCTCGCATCGACCACGACATCGGCGTAGACCTCTTGCTTTTCGCCATTCTCATCCATGATCTGGATGCCGGTTGCCCGGTCGCCATCGAAGAGGACGTCCAGCACGCGGACCCCTTCATGGGTCTTCACGCCATGCTCTTCGGCGTTGCGGAGCATCATTTCGTCGAATTCGCTACGACGAACTTGCCATGTCTGCGAGCAGTCGTGATCTTTGTTGTCGTGGAAGTAGAACGGGGCCGACTGCTTGCCAGAGTCGCTGACGAACTGAACGCTGTACTTCTTGATGAACTGGCTGTCTTTTAACTTGGGCAGCATATTCAAGCGTTTTAGAACCCAGTAGGTTTCCGGGATCAGGGATTCGCCGATATGGAAGCGCGGGAACTTCTCGCGCTCGAACAGTTCAACGCGAACCCCTTGCTGGGCGAGCAGGGTAGCAACCGTGGCTCCTGCAGGACCACCCCCGATGACGACGACTTGTGGCTTGTTCTGAATATCGATCATGCTCAAAAGTACTTGCTCGCTGATGGTCGGGCTTATTCATCGACCAGTGACAGGTTGGTTTCATCTTCGTGAGGCTCGCGGGCTTCTTTGAGTAGCGAGGCCAACTGACGAAGTGCGTCGGGAGAAAGGTGCCCCAGTTGCTTGCGGTGGCACTCGCGAACTTCTGAAGAAAGCTCTTCCAGCAGGGCCAAGCCTGGGGGGGTAACGGTTACCTCGACCACGCGTCGATTCTCGGGACGTCTCTCTCGTGACAGTAAACCGCGTTGTTCGAGTTTATCTAACAGCCGAGTCATGTCCGGAGCACGAGAAATTAATCGTGAGCCAAGCACCAGGGTCGGCATCGAGTCGGGGTAGACGGATTTCAGCAGACGCAGCGTATTGTATTGTTGGGCGGAAAGGCCGGCGTTGCCGAAGACCTGTTCCTCAAACGCTTTCAGGCGATCGTAGGTACGCCATAGGTTCAAAAAGACTTCTTGCTCCAGGGAGTCGAACTTCCTGGAGTTTGTGTGCGTTCGAGGCTTTTGCGGAGTAGGAGCCATACCCCCAGGATAGGCGTTGCTACAACAAACGTCAAGACAACTGTAAATGCACGGCAGGCCAGCGACGGGCATGATGTTCTATTTGCCTGGCGAGGGGGACAATAAAAAAGCGAGCCCCGGTGGAGCTCGCTTTCCGTTGAATGGCTAGGATGCTTGAGTTACGCCAGTCCGGCTTGGTCCAGCACGGTGGTGAATTCCTGGTAGGAACTTCGCACGCGTTGACCGATCGTATCGCTGGCTTCGCGGATCGTTTTCATGCCGCCGAGCATTTCCTCGACCATGGCTTCGATTTCGCTGCCGATCTGGCGGACCTGTTCTGCGGAACTTCGCTGGTCGGCGGACGATGCTTGAATGAAACGATTCATTTCATCACTCATCGCACAAACTTGGCCGATCACTTCGGCTGTTTGGCTGAGGTTAGAGGACACCTGGCGGGTATCTTGGCGAATGCGTGAGATTCGACCGCTGATCTGGTCGGTCGATTCGGACGACGCCTTGGCGAGCTGCTTCACTTCCGTGGCGACGACGGCGAAGCCTTTGCCGGCTTCGCCAGCTCGGGCGGCTTCGATCGTCGCATTGAGAGCCAGCATATTGGTTTGCTCGGCGATCTCGCGGACCATGTCCAGCACGCTCTCGATTTCGTGCGACGACTCACTCAGCTGGTTCATGGTTGTGCCACTGCTGTTGGCGGTGGCCACACCTTGTCCGGCCAAGGAAGCGGCCTCTTGCATTTGGCTCGAAATGGTTCCTAGTGACTGCACCATCCCATCGATTCGAGCGAAGATCTGCTGAACCGATCCGACCAGCTTTTGGGCGTTCGACGACGAGCCTTCAAGGATCAACTGCAGCGAGTTACGCTGCTGATCGATCGACTCCAGGCTCGCTTCAACCTGGGTTCGGTACTTGGTCAGACCGGCCTGGGCCAGTTTCTTTTGACGCTCGAGCGATTCGACTGCGGCCTCGGTACGCGAACGCTCAGAAGTGATCGCTTCAATCAAATGGTTGAACGCGTGAGCCAGGTCTCCCGCTTCGGTGCCGATCTCTGGTTCGACACGAAAACGCTGGTCGATGTGATCGGCCGTGGCTGCTTTTTGCATGGTCGCCGCGAGGTCGAACAGAGTGCTCTTGGCACCATGTTCCGAGATGTTCAAGCCGATGATTTCGTCGTGTTCGTCGACACGGACAGGAGTAATGCATTTCAAGAGCGAGATCAGCACGATCGCACTGCCAAAGCACCAGCCGAAACATGCCAGAACGCCCACGGCCTGCACGCCAATCAGATCAAAGCGAGTCATGCCGGAATCGAGCAGCACATCGGGGCGAGCGAAAAGGCCCACCGCGAGTGTTCCCCAGGCACCGCAGAAGCCGTGGACAGGAATGGCCCCGACGACGTCGTCCAGCTTCAGTACGCGTTCGATAAACATCGTACCGAGGAACACGAGCACCCCGCTCATCAAGCCGATCATCACTGCACCGCCTGCCGAGACACTGGCGCAACCGGCGGTGATACCGACCAGACCGCCGAGCACACCGTTGGCAACATCTTCCGCTTGGGGAAGCTTTTCGCTACCGAATATCCAACTGACAAAGGTCGAACTGATTCCAGCGAAACAGGCCGAGAGCATGGTTGTCATGGCAATCGGGCCGACGTCCGAGGTGGCTTCCAGGGTGCTTCCACAGTTAAAGCCGAACCAGCCGAAGACCAGGATGAACGTTCCCAGGTACATCAGGGGCAAATTGTGGGGATGAAAGCGATTGGCTGTTCCGTCCTGGTTGAACTTACCCAGGCGTGGGCCAATGACGATGATCGAAGCCAACGCAACCCAAGCTCCTGCCGAGTGGACTACCGTCGAACCGGCGAAGTCGATGAAGCCCCAGTTTTCCAGCCAACCGCTGGAGTCGCCGTGATACAAACTTCCCCAGGCCCAGTGCCCAAAGATCGGGTAGATGACCACCGACGTCACGAACGAGATAAACAAGTAGGTCGCAAAGCGAGAACGCTCGGCCACAGCACCTGAGTCAATCGTGGCCGCCGTGCCGCAGAACGTTGCCTGGAAGACAAAAAAGACCGCCAGCCACGGTGCGTTCTCGAAGGAGACACAAAAGTCGCTGGTTCCATAGAGTCCGTAGGCGGTCGTTCCGAACATTAGCCCGAAACCAATCAACCAGAAGCCAGCGACCGACAGAACGAAGTCGGCATGTTCTTGACGGCCACGTTGATCGAATTCTTGGCTCGGGCCAGCCCCGATTCCAGACACATAAATCCGGCTTGCATCAGCATGACCAGCGAGGCGGCGAAGATCACCCAGGCATAGTCGACCATCGAGTGCTCGTCACCAGATACTTCGACCACGTCGGTCGTGGTAGCCGCTTGAAAGGCTTCCCCTTCCGCCAAGGCGGTTGGCGTTATCAGGCCAGCGATTAGTAGCGTTGTGCCGACCAAGAAATAGGCGGCGTGTGATCGTTTGAACATCCAACAACTCTCTTAAGGGGGCAAATCAGAGATACACGATTTGTGATCGTTTGTTGGGCAAAGATAGGTTGATGTTTGTCTATCGTTGAGCTTTCTTATTGCTTTTTAGATTTTCCTGACCTCTGTCGTTCGAGGGGGCATTCTCGGCCCTCTCAATTATTGCTGCAGTGTGGTTTGATTTCACATAACCATTGCGGTGGATAGAAAATGGCCACATCCATTCTCTTTCGGGGGGATCCTGGGTTTGAGGGCCTTTGTTGGTTTATGTATAACCACTGCTACTTCGTGTAGGTGGTGTGAAGGTTGGTGGCTAGTTGCACGATCTTGCTTGCTGTTAGATCGACCGAGCATTAACATGCCGAGAACGTCATGCCCTAGAAGCAAACGAAACTCCTCTGGTAGCCAAGCCTCAGGTCGAATTCGACGGGATGGAATCGGGTTGACTCACGAAAAACCAGCTTCGCAGAAGCTCTACAGGACGCGGAATCGGTACGCGAAGGCCAAGGTCTTGGCAGGCCTATTCTCCTCGTTCTTTGCAATTCTGCTGGGAGTGGTTCTCGGACTGGGGGCATTCACGTTTGGCTACGGCAAAGGGGCCAGCTATCTCAGTAACGACCCCAAAACCTGTGTCAACTGCCACGTGATGCAAGAGTCGTACGATACCTGGGAGAAGTCGAGTCATCATGACGTGGCCGTCTGCAACGATTGCCATCTTTCTCACGACCCAATCGGCAAATGGGTAACCAAAGCGGATAACGGTTTCTTCCATTCGCTGGCGTTCACGTTTAACGACTATCCCGATCCATTGCGTATCAAACCTCGCAATCGCCTGGTCACGCAGCATGCTTGTTTGCATTGTCATGCCGACTTCGTTCACAACATGTTGCCGGCCAGCCCGCATAGCGAGACGATGTCCTGCGTCCATTGCCATGCGGACGTAGGGCATTCGCTTCATTCGAGGGTGTATCCCACTTTGGAACCTGACTCCCGTTGATAGGTATGCATCATGAGCCCTGACAACTCTGCCGGTAGTTCTGCCCGTGGTCCATCGTTTGTTTCGTTGGCTGGGCTGATGCTTTTGTTTGCCGTCGTCACGTTTGGGCTAGTGGCGCTTTTGACCAACATCTTCGAGAAGAAACAGGAAGCCCAGATTCCCTTCGTTCGCCTGGAAGAGGTGGACGAAATAACGACCGATCCTCAGCCGTGGGGCGTGAACTGGCCCGATCAATACGATTCTTACCTACTGACGGTCGATTCCGAAGAGTCTGAGTATGGCGGATCCGAGGCGCTAACGGCCAGCAAGTTGGAGGCCCATCCCTGGCTCAAACGTTTGTATGCGGGATATGCGTTCAGTCTCGACTATCGCGAGGCCCGCGGGCATGCCTACATGCTCAGCGATCAGGAGGTTACCAAACGCGTGACCGAGCGAAAACAGGCCGGAGCTTGTCTGCATTGCCATGCGTCGATTATTCCTACATATCGCCGGATTGGCCTTATGGAAGAAGGTATGACGGAAGTCACTGCGGAAGACCTGGCCCAAGACTTCAATTGGCCGGCGGTGATGACCGGATTCCAAGCCATGAGTGCAATGGAATATGCCGATGCCCATGCCGAGTTATTGAAGACTCCCGATGGGACTTCCGGTGAAGGTAAGGCTCATCCGGTTAGTTGCATCGATTGCCACGACCCCAAATCGATGGCGATTCGCGTGACCCGGCCAGGCTTCGTGCAAGGGATTGCCGCATTGGCGAAAAGTGACGATCCGGTCGTCCATTTGCCAAGCGTCGAGCGGTGGAGAAACGGAAAGCGTGAGCGGGACTACGATCCGAATCTTGATGCTTCAAGACAAGAGATGCGCACGTTCGTTTGTGCCCAATGTCACGTCGAGTATTACTGTGCCAGCAAAGAGACCTTGTTCTTTCCGTGGGCCAACGGGCTGAAGGTAGAGCAAATCGAAGAGCTTTACGATGGCCACAAATTTCCTGATGGCAGCGATTTCGTCGACTACAAGCATGGCGAAACAGGGGCCAAGATCTACAAGGCTCAGCACCCCGAGTTTGAGCTGTGGAGTCAGGGGATCCACGCCCGCAGCGGTGTGAGCTGTGCCGACTGCCATATGCCGTATGAACGCAAAGGGGCGATGAAGGTCAGTAGTCATAACGTCCGCAGCCCGATGTTGAACGTCAACCGCTCGTGCCAGACGTGCCACAACGTGAACGAGGGAGAGTTAAAACAACGCGTGGAACTCATTCAAGCCAGGACTCAGGACCTCATCGAAAGAGCAGCGGTGGCGATGACTTCGATGCTCGATGCGATCAATGCGGCCAAGGCAGCCGGAGCTACCGACGAGCAGTTGGCTCCCATTCTGGAACTCCAGAAGAAGGGGATGTGGCGACTCGACTTCATCAGCAGCGAGAATTCCAAAGGATTTCATGCCGACCAGGAAGCGGCGCGAATCCTGGGCGAAGCGATCGACTACTGTCGTCAGGCGGAAGTCGCAGCCACCAAGCTTCGTGCCCCTGAGTCTCCCGATGTCGCGGTAGAGGCCGTCGAGATTGAAGGGATCACACCGGACGATAAGGCCCCCATTCGCTAGGTGTGCTAGCAGGGGTTGGGGTAAAGCTGGCCTTGCTTTCTGGGCTCGGTTTTTGGTATTCCCTGCTCACCGTCTGTATCGGGGTCCGCAGACTGACGATGGTGTTGGTGACCCAGGCTGGTGGCTTCTGTAGCTCGGATGAACAACCTGCATAATCCTGTTTCCAACGATCGCATCGCCAAGCCATCGTGGCTTCGTTGGTTGCCTGCCGGCCTGCCACCTCAGCGGGCATTGGTGACGGATTTAATGTGGCTGCACAAAAGCATGCCAACCGTATCGCAGGTAAAGACGTTCGATCTGCGAGAATTGCAGGCCGTGCGGGAAGCCTGTCCCCGTCGTATTTCCTGGGCGATCGCATTTCTGCGGGCCTACGCGCTGGTTGCGGCCGAGTATCCCAGCCTGCGACGCACCTACATTTCGTGGCCCTGGCCGCATCTTTACGAGCATCCCGAGGTCATCGGTAACCTGGTGGTATCGCGGCAGGTCAATGACGACAATTGGCTGTTTTTCGCACCGATCGCCGATGCTGAGAATTTTTCGCTCGACCGGCAGCAGGGACTTCTCGAACGTTATCAATCAGGGCCGGTCGCAGAGGTATTTAAAAACCAGGTGCGACTGTCGCACTATCCCCACTTCCTGCGTCGCGTTCTCTGGTGGCTGCGATTCAATTTTTCACCTCGGAAACGTATCAAGCGACTAGGAACCTTCGCGTTGACGACCGTCGCAGGGCAGGGGGTGACGATCCTGGATCCGCGAGCTCCGGTAACGACGACATTAACCTACGGGCCGATGAATGACGCCGGACAATGCAATGTCACGATCGCATACGATCATCGGGTGATGGATGGCAAGGAAGTGGCTAGTATCTTATGCGCCACCGAACGCATCATGCAGACTCGCATCCTTCAAGAGTTTCATGAGCTGACCGAGCAGCATCGATCGTCGCGCCAAGCCGCTTAGTACAGTTCGTCATCGAAGTCTGATAGTTCGACACCCCATCGCTCGGTAATCCAGTCAGGCACGACGTTGAATGATGCGCGCCCGTCTGCCCAGTGGATCGTCTCACTGCGTTTGGCTTCATCGGTGTTCAGATAATGCGGGTGCGGTTTCATGCCGACACGCCCCAGGTCCAACCGGTCGGAATCCCAACAGGTTCCAATAGTGACATCTGCGTGATGTCGACAGTGCGTGTGTCCGCGGCACGCTTCCAGTAAAAGCGCAAACTGCGAGTCGCGTAGCTCGAACAACTCGCCACGAAGCTCCTTGGCCAGTTCGGCCCCGCGCTGGCCGTGATCGGGATCATGCCCTTCGTTACGCCGCTTGGAGTCGTGAAACAAAGCAAACAGCGCCACCACGTCTTGGTCCGCCCCACTCACTTCGGCCAGGCGTTGGCCGTTATCGTACACGCGTGCCCAGTGAGTGATGCCATGAATTCCCAGCAGGGGCAACTCGTACTCGCGTACGATATGTCGGGCAATCCCTCGCATTTCAACGGCCATTTCCTGGTCTTTCTATTGAGGAAGGTAAGGCCTGCACGACTGTCAGATAGGAACATAGAGTGGTTACGTCGTGCGGAACTGACTCATTCCGGTGAATCTCACCAACTGGTGGCTCCCTTAATTGTGGTGGTCAATGCAGCCGGAAGATAGCGTTCTGCGCTGTTTGACAGGGCCGGTTGATGTGGATTTCCGATAGCTGAACTCTCCTAATCGGGCCGTTGCGGAGTAGTTGGCTTCGGTGTAAGTCGTTTTGTTATATGTGTTTACTGTTTCTCAATGCACGCCTCTTTCCCTCCCCGCGTGGCGTCGAGTTCTAGCTGTAACGGATCTTGCTTCATCGATTCAACAAAAAATGTGGGGGTTTCGGATGCGTTACAAAACCACGCCCTAGGTTTCAGCATTACTGCGAACTGTTACGTGGATTCAAGTGAAGATGAAAAGGGGCATTGTTGATGAAAGCAGTAGGCAACTCGCAAGGAAGTTCTCGCAAGCGACGCAACACAATCCGACTCAGCACCAAACTGATTGGTGGCTTCTCGCTGGTGATTTTATTGACGTCGGTAGCGTGCTACCTGGGCTATTCTGGGCTTTGTGGTCTTGAGGTCGAACTGGTCCATATCTCGGCTGACAAGCAGATTTACGGCGATGCGCAAAAGATCAAGAACCTCATGTTGCAGCATCGACGCTACGAGAAAGATCTCTTCCTCAATATTGGTGATCGCGAAAAGCAAGTCGACAAATACGTTCCGAGCCTCAAGGCCAAGGAAGCAGAAATTCAGACGTTGCTGACCAAAATGCAGCAGGTCGTCAATGAGGATCCTCGCTTCTCGCCAGAGATCAAGCAGATTGCCAACCATCTTCCGCAACTGCATCAGCAATACATGGAAGGGGTGTGGCTAGTCAGTGAAAAGGCGATTGATGACGGCAGTCTTCCGCCGCAAGAAGCCAACAAGATGATGATGCCGTACAAGTTGCCAATTCATGATCTGGAAGAAGGTATCGATCAGGTTGCCGACGCCGCAACGCAGCTATTCGAGCAGCGCGTGCAAACCTCGCAAGCGGTTGGCGCGAACGCACGTTGGGCGATGATCGCTGGAACGATCATTGCCCTGGTTCCATGCCCGTTCGTAATTCTGTGGGTGATGGGGCCACTGAGAAAAGTGTCGAAGATGCTGGCCGAAATCGCCAAAGCAGAAGGGGACCTGACACGACGTTTACCGGTTGAAGGAAACGACGAAGTCGGCGAACTTTCTCAGTGGTTCAACACCTTCGTCGATCAAGTTCAACAGGTAGTGATTCGCGTGGGGGGAAGTGCCACCTCGTTGGTCGAGTCTTCCTCGCGGTTGTCCAATACTGCCGGAGATCTCTCGGGGCAAGCAGACAACACAACCCTGCGATCTTCCCAGGTCGTTGCGGCGGCCGATCAGATGACCCTTCGAATGGGCGAAGCATCTCGGTCGACGCAAACAATGCAGGCCAACATTTCGACCGTTGCCAATGCGATTGAAGAACTGGCGACGTGTATTCACGATATTTCCGGCAACACCGAGAAGGCATCGAGCGTGGCCGGCCAGGCTGCAAGTGAACTCGAACTGAGCAACTCGAACATCGTCGAGTTGAGTTCCGCTGCGACCGAAATCAGCCGCGTGATTGAGACGATTGAGGATATCGCCGAGCAAACCAATTTGCTGGCCCTTAACGCCACCATCGAAGCGGCTCGTGCAGGCGAGGCAGGCAAAGGATTCAGCATCGTCGCGAATGAAGTGAAAGAACTGGCGCGCCAGGCGGCAACCGCTACGGAAGACATTCGCCAGCGTATCACCGCAATTCAAGATGCCACCGAAAAAACTACCCGGTCGATTGGCGACATAGGTCGTCATGTGGCCCAGGTGAATGAGTTTTCAACGATGATCGCGGCTGCGATTCAGGAACAAAACTGCACCACGCAGTCGATCGCAGAGCACATCAATCAAACGTCGTACGCCGTTTCGCAAATCAGCGATGGTGTTACGGAGTCGGCTCAGGCCAGCGAAGAGATTCGCGCCAGCATGGTGGTCGTCGATCAATCGGCACGCGACACCGCCAGCGGTGCCAACAGTGCCAAGGCAACCGGCGACGAGTTGCACCGTATTGCTGACGAGTTGCAAGCCTTGATGGGTAAATTTCGCGTCTAGTGAACCGCCTGCAAACGCCATGCAGACCTATCCCTCTCAGCGTCCGCGCTGGGAGGGATTTTTTTGGGGCTTGCGTGAAAGAGCGGCGTTTGAGTGATACAACAAGGAAAGTGGTGCTTTCCTAGGAGTTGTATCGATGGATGAATTCGAGAACCAGCCGTCGCGCAAGAGCTCTTGGTTTCGATTCAGTCTCCGCTCGTTGCTCCTCTTAATGCTGCTGGTCGCTGTCTACCTGGCCGGCCGCTATGGAAACCGACATGTTTTTCCCTCGCAGCTTAGCGGGGCTTGGGAAGCAACGCTGCCAAGTGGCTTTGTCCGAACGGTAACGCTGATCCATCTTGAGGAAAACCGTTTTCTGTTGAAGTCGGGCGGTTCTGTTTTCAATGGCGTTTATCAGTGGCAAAGCGATCGCCTGGTCGTCATTCAGCCTGATGATAAGCGCATGAAGGGTCTGATCTGGAAATGGGATGACGGAAACATGACCCTTATCGGTGAACCACCTGGCAATCCGACTGGTTCCAGCTATTTGGGGGCGAAGATGGAGCGTTTAGAGAAAACGGAGGACGAGAAGTAATGCCAGATTCCAAGGCGGTGTTTTGCACTCAAGTAACGTAGCGGAAACATTCGCAGCAATATCTCCAAGATTTTGTCGATTCTGGAATAATCCGCGTCAGTTTTTACGAACTAAAGACGTAAAGAGGTAGCTAGTCTCGCAATTCTCTTCCTGCATTGAATCGATTCTCAACAGCCTGCCCCGTGGCTTGCTGGAGTGATATTGAAATGAGCGAAACAACGACGGCCTCGCCTCAGGCCGGTACGCGTCGTCCAGCACGACAATCTGAACCACAGACATCGGATGTGACGGATGCTTCCGAAGCTACCGGAGAAGAGACGTCATCAAAGCGAAATTGGCTGAAACTTGCCGCATTGTGGAGCATGCCAGCCTGGTTGGTCAGTTTGATCTTTCATTTTCTGGGCCTGACGGCATTGGTCGTCGCTACGATCAGCCCTCCACCCCTTCCGCAGACGCTAAATCTATTGGCTGCCAGCGACGAGCCGATCGAAGAGCTCGAAGAGATGGTGGTCGAGTTCGAACCTGAGTTCGAGCCGGAAATGGAAGTCGAGATGGAGGCTCCTGACATGCTGTCGGAGTCGTTCGAGTTGACGGCGCTATTGCCTGACTCAGCAATGATGAGCGAGTCGGTTTCGGTCGAAGCACTGATGCCATCCAAGCCAGCCGATTTCGCTGGCATGGATCCCAATGGACTTATGGCCGACCTGGAAGGGATGGGGGCTGAGGTGGGGCAGATGGCGAAGTTCTTTGGCACCAAAGCCAAGGGGCAACGCATTTGTTTCGTGGTCGATAACTCGGCCAGTATGACTTCCGGTCGCATGGAGACAGCCTTGGTAGAACTCGACAAAGCGATCGATTCGCTGTCGGCCAAGCAGAAGTTCTACATTGTCTTTTATAGCGATACGGCCTATCCGCTGTTCTATCCATCGCCCGCCACGGACATGCTCAATGCGAATGATAAAAACAAGAAACTGGTTCGCGACTGGCTAAGTACCGTCCAGATGTGCTGGCGAACCGATGGGCGAGACGCGATTACCCTGGCCCTCAACTTGAAGCCGGATCTGGTCTACATCCTGGGTGATGGGGCATTTACCGACAAAGCCGACATTGAGCTGGCCGGTACGCCGCTTAAAGGAGTTACCATCCACACCATGGGCATGCAGGTCAAAAAGCAGGATCGTGATAAGTTCGCAGCGATCGCCGAGGCTCACGGTGGAACCTATAAGGACGTGGGGATTACCGACGAAGGCAAGCAACTAATGAAGATGAATGGCCCTATCCCGCGGAATCAAAAACGCAACGGAATTTGGGGGATCAAGCTGAAGTAACAGGCTGCTGCTTACTCTGGCTGGTCCTGTGCGACGACCATTTGATTGCGATAGCTCCTCCGGTACTCCAGCGGAGTCATTCCCATGTGCTTGCGGAACAGCCGACTGAACGTGCTTTGATCCGAGAAATCGTGGTCGACAGCGATCTGGCAGACCGAAAGATCGGTCTTGGTTAAGTCATCTGCTGCCGAATTCAAACGCGTGCGGATCTTGAAGTCGCGGACGCTCATCCCAAAAACCGCCTGAAACTTACGATTCAGTTGGCGAGAAGAGAGGTGAGCTCTCTGTGCGAGTTCTTCCACGGTGGCCAGCGAGCCTTCTGGCGTCCGCATGTATTCCACAATCTCTTCAATTTCCGAAGCAGGGGCTGCCCAGCGTTTGCCGGCTTTGTAGCTGCGCATGACGCCTGCCACGCCAATGACTTCGCTCCCGTCGGCGTTGAACAGGGGGATCTTGCTTGTGATGTGCCAGTCGAGAATCTTGGTTTCGTTGTAGAAGACTTCAACTCGGTTGTTGATTGGCTGGCTGGTTTCCATCACAAAGCAGTCGTCAGCGCGGTACTTTTTAGCGATTTCCATGGGGAAGAATTTGGAATCGTATGCCCCGATGACGTCCTCTTCGCTTCGTGCGCCGAGCCGCTTGATCAGTTGTCGGTTCGCCCAAACCATGCGGCTATCCCGATCCTTCGTGAAGAAGAACACGTCCGGGATGGCATCGTAAAGGAACTGAAACTGGTGCCGGGGGCCCATCTCAGCGAAAAACTGCTGCTGGAACTCGGTATGCATGGTGATGACCAACGAACTCGACGAATCGGGAAGATACTTTTCTACCATAACTCAGACCGTCTCGTCATGCCGAATAACGACAACTGGACGCATCTGGGGGATGAAGCCACCACGGTACCTTATCTGGGAGTTTAACGTGGATTCCGCCACGAATTCCGAGAGATAATGCCGTATCAGAAAACCTTCCGGCCAGCTTCGTCGTCCTGGTTAGAGTACTACCCATTAAGAACACTTGCGGAGGCATCCATGCTATCGCGAATCTTGATCGCCGCTATCGTGGTTACGTTGTCTGGCAGCGATGTCTTTTCGGCCGAGGTATCGGAGTTGGCTAAGGGGAAAGTCCCGGATGCTGCCTTGCTAAAGCTGGCCCCCAAATCGGGGTTCATCACCGATACCAAAACGTTTGCAAAGCTGTGGAAAGCGTGGCGACCTGACCAGGCCGTACCAGAGATCGACTTCACCAAAGACATGGTCATCGTGGGAACGGCCGACGGACCGAATCTGGTAATGTTCGAACCGAAGCTACAAGGGGACGGCGACCTGAAATTTGTAGTGGCATCGACTCGCATGTTTGGACCAGGCTTTGGGTACCGTCTGGTGAAGATTGCCCGCCAAGGCGTTAAGTCCGTCAATGGTAAATCGATCGAAGAAGGCATTGTGCAAGGAACGATCACGATTCCCGATTCGACCACGGTCGAGCAAGGGGAGACGATCGAGGTAAAGCTATTCGAGTTCGATCCGCTGCTTGCCGATGCCCCTGCGAAACTAATCGATGAGAAGATCCTTACAGAAATCCAGCACGAAACAGGCCCATCGACCGAAATACCATTTGCCCTAGGGAGCGATTTGGAAGTCCAGAAAGATTGTCGCTACTACATCACCGTGTTTGTGCTCCAGGGATCGGACCGAACGCACATTGGTGAAATCGAAGGGAAACGCGGTCTCAACGTCGTGCTGCAAAACGGTGATCGCTCGCCTGTGAATTTGATTTTGCGACCGTTGAAAAAGTAATCCGAAGCGATCGATATTTGGATCTACCGCGGCAATTTTGGTGAAAAAGATGTCATCTCGTCCTGAATTTGCAGGATTTCCAGTTTGGGCTTCGCTAAGCTGAAATGCTGGGTGAATAATTTCGTTTCCTGGCAAGGATTCAGCGATGAAGTCCAAGGTTACCTGGATGGGGATTGGGGTCCTCTTCTTTGCGGCGGCAATCGTACATGCTCAAGAAGCTGCGCCAAAAAGCGGCGCAAAAGACCCGGCCTACGAAGGCATTAAGAGTGCTGTCGAAGCCTACGCCGCCGCTTACAACGCTCACGATGCGAAAGCGGTTGCCAATCTCTTTGCGCCCGATGCCGAACTGGTCGACTCCTCTGGTGTTGTTTTCCATGGGAAAGAAGATATCCGAGTAGAATACGAGGCCTTCTTCAACGCGCATCCCAAGGCCACGTTGTCCATTCATGTCGCGTCAGTGCGTATGGTCGGGCCGTCGGTTGCGATTGAAGAAGGGCGGACGGCATCCACTTTGGCCGAGGGAGCGGCACCGTCGCTTTCACGGTACGTGGCGATCTATTTCAAGGTGGACGATGCCTGGCTCTTGGCGAGTGTTCGAGACGAAAAGATCGAGCCTGAGCCGGGGCAGCACTTGGAGAAGCTCGACTGGCTGATTGGCGAGTGGATCGAGGAATCGGAAGACTCACGCATGGAAATCAAGTGCTACTGGGATGCCAGTGGTTCTTACTTAATTCGGGACTTCAAAATCTCTATTGAAGGTTTACTCGCTTCGAGTGGGACAGAACGCATCGGTTGGGATCCACTCAAACGCCAGATTCGCTCATGGCTTTTTGACTCCGCTGGCGGTCATATCGAAGCGGAATGGATTCCCGGCGATGGCTATTGGACAGCGACGGCAAGCGGCTATCGAGCCGATGGTCAGCCAACATCTGCGACCTATAAGATGACTCCGTTGCGCGACGACGCCTATCACATGGTTGCCAGCAATCGTCGAGTAGGTGACGACGCGTTGGTTGATTTTGAAATGACGATCGTGCGACAGCCCCCGTCTCCGGGCGAGGTGCCACTGTTGGAAAAGCCGGTCGCCGAAGCGACCCCGGCGAAGGCGGATAAGGAGTAGACCATGTATCTGCGAAGTTCGATTACGGCGTTGATGTTCATGCTCTTAGGCTGTGGTGTGACACTGGCGAAGGGGCCGAAAGATTCGTCGAAGTATGACCGGGATAGCGGCTATTCCGGAAAAGGAACTCCGTCGGCGACAGCCCCATCGAAATACAGCAAGTCGAGACCATCGGTCCTGCCGTCGACGCCAAGTTCGCCCCCCAAGGCGATGATGAAGCCACGAACTCCCGTGCCAACGCCAACCGCTACGCCCCCGAGTTCGTCGAAGTACTCTAAATCGCGTCCTTCTTCATCGCCGACAATTAGCATACCTTCCCCGTCATCGTCGAAAGGGAAAGTGACTTTCCCTAGCTCTTCTTCCTGGGGTGGGAATACGTCAAGTAAGAAGCCGACAGCAACGGTCACGCCGAGACCGTCTCAGCCAACCACACCAGGTACGCGGCCATCAATGTGGCCTACGAAGCCATCTACGGGCTCTCCCTCGGCTTCCACTGGAACTCCGCGTCCGCCGGTGGTGTTTTATCCACCGCAGAGTACCACGACAAAAAAACCAACGACGTCATCCCCTCCGCCGATGACGACTCAACTGCCGGGTTCCACCACAGGTAACTTGGGTACACGCGACCCATACATACGTCCCAGTAAACCAAGTTATGGCGGATTGCGACCTCCGACGGTCAATAACACGACCGTCATTCAGAATAATACGACCAACAATACGACGAATAACACGACCAACATCACCAAGAATTGGGTGCAGGACAACAGTACCAATGTTGTTCACAGCCACTCCAATACCAACAATTGGTATCAAGACAATCGTTGGCAAAATCGTCCGACCATCAACAGCCAGAATTGGAACGGCCGACCCTGGTGGTATACGCCTGACTATGGGGCTTGGCATCATGGGCATTGGGATCGCCACAGTTATTACCATGGGCACGATTCGTGGGAGTATGTCGATCGCGGTGATAATGCCTGGCTCGGAGGGCTGGTTGCCTGGGGCTTGGGCAATATGGTTTATCGAACCGGTTACCAGGTATACGTTAATCCGTACGTCACGCGGCCTGTGGTGATCGGTGTTACGAAAATTGATTACTCGCGACCGATTACTGTTCTGCGTTCTCCGTACGAACTCGCGTATCTCAACGATCAAGTCAAAGCCCAGGAGCTTCACGATCGGGCGCTGGAATACTTCGAGGCCGCGCGGACGGCCTTCTATTTTGGCGACTTGAACAAGGCGTACGAGAACGTCAACCTGGCGATTGCTTTGATGCCAGACGATTCCACCTTGCATGAGTTTCGTGCCTTGGTGCTATTCTCAGCCGGGAAATTCAATGAAGCTGCAGAAGTGATGCATGCCGTATTGGCGGTGGCACCGGGATGGGACTGGACAACATTAAGCAGTCTCTACCGGGATCAGGATCAATACACGGGTGAGCTGCGGCGGCTCGAACAGTACATCAAAGCCAATCCTCGGCAAGCGGACGCGAGATTTTTGCTGGCGTATCATTACATCACTATGGGCTACCCGGACAGTGCCCGGCGACAGCTGCAATCGGTGCTGCTGTTGGTTCCGGACGATAAGCTAAGTGCCGATTTGATTGCCCTTTTGGATGAAGATCAACAACAAGAGTTTGCCACGCAGTACGGCAGCTTAACCGCTGTGGACACGCGACTTTTGCAAGGCGATTGGAAAGCAGCCCGAGCAACGGGAAAGATTGAGTTGGAATTGAAGGATGGCAACTTCACGTGGGATTACGATTTGATCGAAAACGATCAGAAATTCCACGGACGCTACGCCGTTGATAATGCACTGCTTATCATGGCAACCGAAGATGGTTCGCAGATGGTGGGCACGGTCCAAATGCAGGACCGCGACCACTTCGTATTCAAGCTGCTGGGAAATAATGCATCCGATCCCGGGCTGCAATTCACCCGGGAGTAAACCAGCCAGTTTAGTTGTCGCTTTTCGATGCGAGAGCAGACTCAATCGCCTTAGCGACTTGTTCGGCGAGGGCCTGAGAGCCGGCATCGGTAAAGTGAACATTCTTCGGACGCTGAAGCTTCTCGATCTGCGGATCGCAGAAGGCGAAGAGATCGTTCACGCTGACGCCGTGCTCTTTCATGATCTTGACAGCCGCAGCATTGTATTTCGATGGAGACTCAGGCTCACGTAGGGGACCTGTCGTCCCAGGCACAACCGGGGTAGTGGTGGCGAAGATCAATTTCGCACCTGTCTTGTCGAGTCGCTCGACAATCTTCTCGATGTTTTGCGAATACTGCAGGACAGTTGCCTGGACGGGATCTTCGGCCTTGTTGGAAACCGTGTTTCCGCCTGGTTCGGTCACATGTTTCAAGTCGTGAAGTCCCCAGTTGAAGTGAATCACGTCCCACTTGCGATCCCCTAGCCAGCGATCGATCGATTCGACCCCTTTGGTGGTTCCGCTGCAATTCTCAGGCTTTGTTCCATCAGCTGTATGCGGCCGAAAGACGTTCGCTTTCCCTTTGAGCAGGTCGCGCACTTGCAGTGTGTATCCAATGGAAATGGAGTCACCAAGGATCAGAACGTTCGGCAACTTGGGATCTGGTTTCTCGGCCCATTTGCCAGGCTTGTCGGCTGCAGCAAGGGTGGTCGAAATCAGAAGGACAAAGCAAAAGGGAGTGAAAGCTTTCAGCATGGTTTTGCTCGCATGAGGAGAAGTCGGCAGGAAGGTCAAAGAGAAATCGTAATCGAATTCTCAGGCAATCTCAAATTGTCGACTTGGCGATTCATCGATATGCGAGTTTCCAGCGAGATTGGAAAGACCTACCGACGAAGTGGTTGCTCAGATAGCTTTCTTATCCAAAAAGATGTAATCCAAGCTGGCAGTCGATCGATCATCGGCGCTGTCGGGGTACGAGCCCGAGCCAAGCCCCCTTGCAGGCTTCAGCGTCATTTAACAAGACAGCGCGAACCTCTGCGGGTTCGCGCTGGTAAAGCAACTGTCTCGATATCGCAAGAGATTGTCAGCGTTTCTTTTTCGATTCGAGATCGAAGTTGGCGGTGTCGGTCCCGCTGGAAGGAACGGTGAAGGTTAGTTCTGATCGTTCGTTGTATTTCAAGGGAACGGTTTCCTTGGCGGTAACCTCTTGCGTATTCATATCGACAACCATGGTCGAGATCGAAACGACATGATCACCTACCACAGCGCCGTTCTCCCCTCCAAGAGATTGGAGGTGAAATTTGCCCGACGCGTCGGTCATTCCGGTTGAGGGTCGACCGGATTCCAGGCCAGAGCTTTGGGGAACGAAGGCAACCGTTGCGTTGGCCAAGGGTTCGCCATCCATCGTCACGGTACCAGAGACCGGCTGATAGGAGAACTTTCCGTTATCTGCCCCGCATCCTGTCATCGCCGCAAGCAAGACGACGATGATTGAGAAACAATGAAATTGGAACATAGTGGATCCATTACCTCGTGGTATAGATGGTTACTGATTTCGCGATACTGGATTACTCGCTTGGAATAACCTGGCCGTCGTCGCGTTGAATCAGGTATTGATATACCACAAGGTTGATTGTTTCGGCGTAGAACCGGACTGAGCCATCGCATAGGGCAAAGTTGGCTCCGCCGGGATGCAGCGAGTGGGCTAGCCCCCAGGTATTGGTCGAGTTGATACCATTGGTGTAGTTGGTGGCACTATCCGGTCCGCGACCAATGCAGGTGTATGATCCACTCTCGTTGCTTCGAGGTCCTACCCATAGGCCTGCTTTGAAGTCTGATGAGCCCACCGTCTTTCCGGTTCGTTCACCAAACAAAATAGTGTTTGAGGTGCCGTCCGTGATGTCACGCAGACCAACATGACTATCTCGAGTAAAGATTCCCTGATGGGCGTTGGTCACAAAGCTGCTTGTGTTGAGCCCCTTGTTGCCGTACGAACCAATGTAGTTGGACGTACCGTTATTGTTTTCTTTTCCGTTAAGCGGGCCGGTAATGTCGCTCGGACAAACGTAAGCGTTGATAGGTGTTGTCGATAAGCCGGCGTTGGGATTACCCAGGGAGGAATTGTTGACCCACTCCCAACCAAAGTCGATGCGGTCGGCGATGTTATTCTGCTCGATGTATGGCAGCAATAAGGCACCCCAACCCCAGAAATTATTATTCTGGTAGTTCGGACCGCCAACGGTTTGACGAATCCAGCCCGATGGGAAGACCCCCAGGGTGTCGTGATAGTTGTGTGTTCCTAAGGCAAGTTGCTTCAAATTGTTCGTGCACTGCATTCGCCGTGCGGCTTCGCGTGCTTGTTGGACAGCAGGAAGAAGTAGGGCAATAAGAACCCCAATAATGGCAATTACCACTAACAGCTCTACCAAAGTAAAACCAGATCTAGCAGGTGCTCTTTCGGACATTGAATTTTCCTATGAGTTACAAATAGATAAGAACGAAACGCGATAAGTTGAGCATGCCTCTTGCTCTGCGGTCTTTGCCGTAGCGGCTTATAACGTCCGGCTCCTCATGGCTCGGCTAAGTAAAGTAGGTCCGAGCAATAGCAATGATGGATTGATGAGCTAGGAAAAGGAGTTAGCCACGTCCGGGCTTGGAAGTCGCACAGCGAACGAACGACTTCCGATACACCCTATTGCTACGCGCGATATCAGATTCCGGAAAAAAGTTGAGAGTTTCCATTTTTTTCCAGAATTACCTTCCGAAGTGCTCAATCTCATATGAGGCAGTAAGTTAAGCAGGGTGGGATGGCATTCCCCTAACGCTAGGCGCTTTTGAATGCGTGGTATCGACGACGATTTCGTAATGGCGTTCCTTGAGGCGCAAGGTCCGCTGCTGCAATACATTCAATCAATCGTTCCACGTTTGAAGGACGCTGAGGACGTGTTGCAGGAGACGGCGATCACGCTGTGGGAAAAGAGGGCCGATTATTCGCCTGAGCGGGGCAGCTTCATCGCTTGGGGACGCGGTATCGCCCGTCTTAAGGCGCTCGAATTCATGCGTAAGAATCGCCCGCAAGCGATTTTCAGCGAAGTTATTTCGATCAAGCTCGACGAACTTGCAATCGCCTCAACGGAAGACGATAGCCAGCGCGAACGGCAAATCGATGCCTTGCAGTGCTGCATCGAGCGCCTTTCTAAGAGCGAACAAGTGACGTTGGACAAGCACTATCGTCAGAAGAAGTCGATCAGCGAAATCGCGGCCGAACACGGCAAGGGGCTTAGTACCGTCTACGAACGGCTCCAAAAGATACGCAGTCGTTTATCACGTTGTATCCAGCGGAACATGGAACCCGGAGTCAACCCACTATGATCCCCGATGCCCAACAAGCACGCTTCAACGAACTTGCCAGCCGCTGGTGTGCTGGCGACATTGAAGCCGAAGAAACGCTGGAACTGGAATCGCTCTTTACCGCATACCCGGAACTGCTGCAGGAATTCTCCGAAGGGACGAGGCTCAATTCGTTGCTTGCGCAGCAGTATCGAGGCGAAGCTTTCGCGACAAAGCTTTTGCTTAATAGCCCCGTGCATGAGCCGTCGGACGACGATCCGCCGATGCCTGGCAAGGTGTATGCGCACGCTCAAGATATGCAGCGAATCGTTGCCAGCCGTTGGGCTTTATTGGCGGCCAGCGTTATCTTCGTGGCTGGCTTGCTAGGCTACGGATACCTGATGTCGGACCGCGGCGCTGAGCAATTGGCCAAGAGTAATTTGCCTGCCCCAGTTGAGATTATCCAGCGGATCGACTGCGTGTTTGAGAGTGAACGCTGGGGAGTCGTGCAAGAGAACCATTTTCAAGTTGGGGAAACACTACGAATTGCCAAAGGCTTGGTACTATTGCAGTTCGCTCGTGGGGTGAAGCTGTCCATCGAGGGACCAGCTGAGCTAAAGATCCTTTCCGACAACAGTGCATATCTGAATGAGGGGCGAATCGCAGCTGTGGTTCCGATAAATGCTTCGGGTTTTGAGATTGGCACCCCGAGCGGTAAGGTCATTGACTATGGTACCGAGTTTGGTGTTCATGTTCTTCCCAATGGTGCGGCGGAAACGCACGTATTTCAGGGGGAAGCCGAGGTTATTCCTGCCATAGGCAAGGAATCATTTCGGCTGACTACGAATATGGCGGCTCGTACTCGTGTGAACCGAAAGTACGTCGAGATACCAAACAACCCAAGTCTCTTTATTCGCGTGCCAGAGAAGCTGGCAGCCGACGCGATTCCCAAAGAAGGAATCGCCGCGGTTGATTTTGCCGACAAACCCAAACTGTGGCTCGACGCAACCATTGGAGTCCAGGTAGACGGCAAAGATCGTGTCATCTGTTGGCAGAACATGGGCGATGCAGAAATCGAAAGCAATGCCTGGCAGGTAGATCCAAACCATCGTCCGGCGTTCGAATTCGAAATGGCCAATGGCCGTCCCGCCTTGCGATTTGACGAGAACCAGTTCCTTTCCACAACGCCGGTGACGTTTGGCAATGAAGTCTCTGTGTTGATTGTGGCTTCTACAAATCCTCGGAGCAAACCGGACAGAAACGCCCAGCTCATCAACTTCAATAGCCCTTCGGTCCTTGTGCTTGACGTGATAGACGGACCCACCTTGGAAGGCCGTATCTACGCCATCGAAGGCCCGTACGTCGGTAATAATCTCTTACACAGCTCAAAGCCGTATACTCATGGCGAACTTTTCGTGAGTGGTTGCCGCTACAGTACCAAGGAGAACCTGTTTCAGCTCTTCACCAACGGCCAATTGATGGCCGAATCGATGGCTTATGGCCCTATCGCTGGTAAATCATCCCGAATCATTGGAGGTCACCGTTGGCGCACCCAGGACTTTTACTCTGGGGTCATCGCAGAGGTCGTCATCTTTGATCGACTACTTAGCGAGCAGGAATACCAACTGGCGATGAAGGCATTGATGGCCAAGTACAAGATCGATTCGAGTTCAGCGAACGTGGACCAACCGTAGAGTCTGGATTTGAGGGTCTAGCTGCCTATCGGAACCGACGCGAGGCACCCTTCACGTTTTGCGTGCGGTACTGACCCGGTGTCTGGCCGAGTTCTCGTTTGAAGACGACGCTCATGTACTCTGGGTGATCGTAGCCAGATAAGCCGGCAATGCGTTCCAACGGAAGATCGGTCTCACGTAGGAGTTGCTTCACACGTTTGAGCTGCACGTTGCGGATCTCGGCTTGAGGGCTGCGTCCGATGAACTTGCGGAAGCGGCGTTCCAGGATGCTTCGCGAGACTGGCACATGCTGCAGAACGTCGACCACCGAGATTCCGTCGCAAGCGTGCTGACGGATGTACTTCACGGCGGAAGCAACCAGTGGGTCTTCGATGGCCAGTACGTCGGTCGATTGCCGAGTCACGATACCCAGCGGTTCGACTAGCTTGCTCATCTGGGTGGGTGCTTCCCCTTTCATGAGGCGATCGAGCAGGGCCGCGGCCTCGAAGCCGATACGCTGTGGGTTGGGCATCACGCTCGAGAGGGGCGGATCGCATAGCTCACAAACTAATTCGTCGTTATCGACCCCGATCACGGCGACCTCTTCCGGAACGGCGGCACTAATCCGGCGGCAAGCATCTAGGACGTGCTGGCCTCGCATATCGTTACAGGCCATGATGCCGATCGGGCGGGGCAGACCGCGCAACCAGTCACAGAGTTGTGCTTGTTGTTGTTCCCAGGTAAGGGCCGAGGAGCTGTCCCAAGGACCTTCCAGTAGTTCGACGGGGCCAGCGGTTTTCTCGATCGCGTCCTTAAAGCCTTGGTATCGGCGGGTCGACCAATTGTGTCCACTGAAGCCACAAAATGCGAAATGACGGAAGCCACGTTCCAGCAGGTGAGCCGCACCCATTCGCCCGACCGCCTCGTGATCGGTGCCGATATGAGGGAGCCCTTGATCCCCGTAAATGTCGGTGAGGTCGACGGTGGGGATGTTCCACGCCTTAAGCTGTTCAGCCAGGGCAGGGGTGGTACTTCGGGTGATGATACCGTCGCCGTCCCAGTTCTCTAGCCATGCAGGTGGGCGGTAAGCCAATTCGCGCAGATCGACAAACATCGACCACGGCTCATTGGCCACTACATAACGATTGATACCACGGAGGACCTCGCGTCCGTAGACGAGAGAGGTCTCAACAATGAGCATGACGCGACGACGTTGCATGGAAAAGGGGCTCAGGCAGCGATGAGGTTGCTTGTCAGAACAGGTTTCCCATTATGGGCCGAAATGATTCTCAAACGCAATCATGAGGTAATTGTGGGGACAAATTTTCTAAGAATTTCTTTCCACCACAAAGTAGGCTGAAACAGATAGAGAACCTCGGCTGCTGCACGATTTTCAGTGTGAACGTAAGTCAAGTTGTCGCCCTAGATAGCAGCCAGGAAAAGGCTCTCAATACGTTTTCGGTAAATCTCATTGATTCACCTCCTTACAAAGTGAAGAATAGAGGGAACGATGGAGTAAAGCTTCTCTCAACCCTAGCGATGCCTTGTCGAAAGCGTTTCGCTTCCGCAAAGTATAGTCCTACCTCAACTACGCTGTAAGTTACTATATATGCTCTACTTAAGTAATGTTATGCGGTTCCCCTTAACTGCGTTGACATGTCTTGTCATGTTGGTCTGCACCGGGATGGTTCAGGCTCAAGAGTCCGCAGAGCCAACCGTCAAATTCAATCGCGACGTGAAGCCGATCCTGGCAAAAAAGTGCTTTGCCTGCCATGGACCCGCGGAACAAGAGAGCAGCTTGCGTCTGGATGAACGGGAAACGTCCGTCGCCGAGGCCGACTCTGGCATGATTGCGATCGTTCCCGGTAATGTGGAAGAAAGCGAACTCATTCGACGTATTACTTCCCATGACGAGTCCGAGAGAATGCCCCCCGAAGGTGAGGGGGTAAAGCCGGAAGAACTAGCCATTCTTAAGACATGGATCAAGGAAGGTGCTCAGTTTCAAGGGCATTGGGCTTTTGAGCCTGTTTCCGATCCCCAGCCGCCAAAAAACAAGCGTGAAGGCTGGGCCCAAAACCCAATCGATGAGTTCATTCTTGCTCGCCTGGAAGATAGCGGTTTAGAGCCGAATGCACCTGCCTCGAAGCGTACCCTGATTCGTAGGGCCTACTACAACCTGACCGGCTTGCCGCCGACGAAAGAAGAGATTGAAGCGTTCGAGAAGGATAATTCGCCAGATGCGTGGAAGAACCTGGTCGAAAAGCTTCTTGCTTCCGAGCATTACGGCGAGAAGTGGGGGCGACATTGGCTCGACCTGGTCCGTTTCGCGGAAACCAATAGTTACGAACGGGATGGCGTTAAACCAAACGCCTGGAAGTACCGCGACTACGTGATTCGCTCATTCAACGAAAACAAACCGTACGATCAGTTTGTTATCGAGCAGTTGGCGGGGGATGAAATCGAGAATCCGACGTCGGAATCGATTATCGCCACGGGCTATTACAAGTTGGGTGTCTGGGACGACGAGCCGGCCGATCCTCTGCTGCACGAGTTTGACCAATACGACGATATTATCTCGACCACCAGCAAAACGTTTCTGGGGATCACGATCGGGTGTGCTCGCTGCCACGATCATAAGATCGATCCGATCAGCCAGGAAAACTATTACCAGTTCCTGTCGTTCTTTCGCGGCATGAAGCCTTACGGCAATCGCGGGGACGTTTCGTTCAGTCAGCGTGAGATCTCTTCGCCGGAAGTGATTTCGGCTCACGAGAATCATCAACGCGAACGCCAGGCAGTCGAGAATCGCATGAACGAGATCATCTCGGCGGCGATTGAGCAGTTGCCCAAGGAAGAACAAAAGGATATCAAGCGGCAGCGTGATCCGAATCGACGTCGTGAACGCATGGATGGTCGAATTGCCGAACTCGTTCCTAACGAAGCTTCCGAGTATGCCGAACTCAAGCGGCAACTGGATGCGATCAACGACAAGGAAAAGTACCTGCCCGCTCGCGACTTCGCCTTGGCAGTGAATAAGGCCGATAAGAACCCGCCGGAAACGAAGGTCATGCTGCGAGGCAATCCGCACGTCCCTGGCGATGCGGTCGTTCCTGGCTATCCAAAATACTTCAATACAGCGAATCCAGAGATCCCTCAGCCAACCGCCGAGCAGCAAACTGCGGGACGCCGGTTGGTATTGGCGAAGTGGATCGCCTCGGAAGACAACCTGATGACGGCTCGCGTGATGGTCAATCGAATCTGGCAGTACCAGTTCGGTCGCGGCCTGGTGCGATCGTCCAGTAACTTCGGCCAACTGGGCACGCCCCCCACGCATCCGGAACTGTTGGATTGGCTGACGAAGGAGTTCGTTCGCAGTGGGTGGGATATCAAGCACATGCAGCGACTGATGATGCTCTCGGCGGCCTATCAAATGTCGTCCGCCGGTGCGGAAAAAGGGTTGGCCCAAGATCCGGCAAACGAGCTCTTCTGGCGATTCAATTCGCGTCGACTGACGGCCGAAGAGGTGCGGGATTCGATCTTGCTGGTCAATGGACGACTGAATGAAAAGATGTACGGTCACGGCTTCTACCCGAAGATCTCGGCCGAAGTGATGGCCGGTCAGTCGAAGCCTGGCGATGGCTGGGGCAATTCATCGTACGAAGAGCAGGCCCGCCGTGCCGTTTACATTCATGTGAAACGATCGCTGTTGACGCCGATCCTGTCGAACTTCGACTTCCCTGAAACGGATGCTCCTTGTGAAGACCGTTTCGTGACCACGCAGCCGGCCCAGGCCCTGGGCATGATCAACGGCGACTTCGCTAACGCCCAGTCGACCGAACTGGCCAAACGTGTTCGCGAGACCGGTGCAACTACGCCAGAAGATCAGATTCGCGAGGCGATCCAATTCGCCATGGCTCGCGAGGCAAACGATCAGGACGTCAAGGTTGGCATCTCGCTGATCAACGACCTGAAGAAAGATCACGGACTCGATGACCAGCGGGCATTCGATTTGTATTGCCTGATGCTGATTAACTTGAATGAATTCTTCTTCCTGGACTAACACTCTGCTTTTCTACGAGAAGCGGTGCCTGTTCAGTGAATGAAATATATTTTGAAGGAAGGTAAATCATGTCGAACTCGGAAATGCCCAAGCCAAGTTATTGTGGCAACACACGACGCGAGTTCCTATGGAATGCCGGGGCCAAGTTTCCTGGTCTGGCGCTGACCTACATGCTGGCTAAGGATGGATTTCTGGCCAATCAGGCGGTTGCCGCTGACGGCGTATCGTCGTTCGACAATCCTCTGGCAGCCAAGCAGCCCATGTTCCAGGGGAAAGCCAAGAACGTGATCTTCCTGTTCATGTATGGCGGTCCAAGCCATATCGATACGTTCGACTATAAGCCCAAGCTATACGGCCTGGACGGGAAGACCGTGCCCGTCAAGACCAAGGGGCGTGGCGGCGAGAAGAACGAAGGGCGTGTCGTTGGGCCGAAGTGGAACTTCAAGCAGTACGGCGAATCGGGGCAGTGGGTTTCGGACCTGTTTCCGAACCTGGCAACGTGCGTCGATGACATCGCCTTCTTGAAATCGTGTCAGGCCGATTCGCCGATTCACGGCTCGGCCATGTTGATGATGAACTCGGGGCGTATCCTCAGCGGTTTCCCAACGCTCGGTTCGTGGGTTACCTACGGCCTGGGGACGGTTAATCAAAACCTGCCAGGTTATGTGGTCATGCTCGACCCAACTGGTGGGCCGATCAGCGGAGCGAAGAACTGGACTTGCGGCTTCATGCCGGCGAATTACCAGGGCACGATTTTCCGCAGTAAAGGGGCCCCAATCATCGATCTGGCCACGCCGGATGGGATGACCCGTGAAGCGCAGCGTCGGATCCTGGATGCGATGAAAGAGGCCAACCAGCAGCACTTCGCCTCGCGAGTCGACAATACGGAACTGTCGGCTCGGATCCATAGCTATGAACTTGCGTACCGTATGCAGGAACACGCTCCCGAGGCGGTCGATATCGAAAACGAATCGGAAGACACAAAGAAGCTGTACGGAATCGATAACCCTCAAACTGAAGAATTCGGTCGCCGCTGTTTATTGGCTCGCCGGTTGGTAGAACGAGGCGTTCGCTTTGTTCAGCTCTATTCCGGTGGCCACCACAACGACAACAACTGGGACGCTCACGGCGACCTGGAAAAGAACCACAACTACCACGCTGGCCGTACCGACAAGCCGATCGCCGGTCTGATTCAAGACCTGAAGCGAAAGGGCATGCTCGACGATACGCTGATTGTGTGGGGGGGGGAGTTCGGTCGTCAGCCAACCGCTGAATACGAAAAGGGAACCGGCCGCGATCACAATTCGTACGGTTTCACCATGTGGATGGCTGGTGGCGGCATCAAGGGGGGCATTTCGTACGGGGCCACCGATGAACTGGGGTCTACCGCCGTCGAGAACCCGCTGCACGTTAAGCGAATTCACGCCACCATTCTGAACCAGCTCGGTCTCGATCCGAACCACCTTAGTTATTTTTACAGTGGCTTGGATCAGAAACTGGTCGGTGTGGAACATACCGAACCGATTCACGAAATCATTACATAGCGTTCCTCTGGGCGGTATCGCCAAGAAAACGAAAACCAAGCCAAAGCGTCTTACTCTCTTCGAGCGAGACGCTTTTTTGTTGCACGTTGGTTGGGGTCGCGTCAGTTCGAAAACGGGGTAGAATACGGAAAGATGTGGAGCGAGGCATTTCTTTCGACCAAGTGGTGCAGCGATGAGCAAGATCGATTTAAAAGGATTGGATATCGATGTCGAAGACGTACGCCGGAACATGGCCCCTTCGACACTCTACGAAGAAGCAATTCGCGACGAGGAAGACGCAGCCATTGCCGATTCCGGGGCTTTGATTGCCTATAGTGGCGAAAAAACGGGACGATCGCCCAAAGACAAACGGGTTGTCGAAGCCGAGCAATCGAAGGACGACGTTTGGTGGGGACCGATCAACATTCCCATCGAAGACTACACCTACCGTATCAATCTCGAGCGGGCCAAGGATTATCTCAACACGCGTAAGAAGCTTTATGTAATCGACGCGTTTGCTGGCTGGGACCCAAAGTACCGTTTGAAGATTCGCGTGATCTGCTCGCGGCCTTATCACGCGTTGTTCATGCATACGATGCTGATTCGACCGACTGTCGAAGAATTGAAGAACTTCGGCGATCCGGATGTCGTGATTTACAACGCCGGCCGCTTTCCGGCCAACCGCCACACGCCTGGGATGACCTCGAAAACCAGCGTGGACGTCAACTTGGAAGACCGCGAGATGGTAATCCTCGGCACGGAATACGCTGGGGAGATGAAGAAGGGGGTCTTCACGATGATGAATTACTACATGCCCAAGCAGGGCGTGTTGTCGATGCATTGCAGTGCGACCTGTGCGTCTGACTCCAATCAAAGCAGCATTCTGTTTGGTCTGTCGGGCACCGGTAAGACCACGCTATCGGCCGACCCGAAGCGGCTTCTGATCGGCGATGACGAGCACTGCTGGAGCGATGATGGCGTGTTCAATATCGAAGGTGGATGCTACGCCAAAGCAATCGACCTGACGCCGGATAACGAGCCAGAAATCTTTCAGGCCCTGCGATTTGGTGCGGTGTTGGAAAACGTGGTCTACGACAAGGAAGACCATCACGTCGACTTCACGGATACCAGCATCACGCAGAATACGCGTGGGGCGTACCCGATTGAGTTTATTCGCAACGCCAAGATTCCTTGTGTTGCGGGACACCCGAGCGATGCGATCTTCTTGACTTGCGACGCGTTTGGTGTGCTTCCCCCAGTTAGCAGGCTGACGCCGGCTCAGGCCATGTATCACTTCATTTCCGGTTACACGGCCAAAGTTGCCGGGACCGAAGTGGGTGTGACCGAACCGCAAGCGACCTTCAGCCCCTGCTTTGGCGGTCCATTCCTGGTGTGGCATCCCGGCAAATATGCAGAGCTTCTGGCCGACAAGCTGAGGAAGCACAACACGAACGTTTGGCTGGTGAACACTGGCTGGACTGGCGGCGCACACGGTGTTGGATCGCGAATCAAGCTGAAATATACGCGGGCAATTATCGACGCCATTCACAGTGGAGAGTTGGCCAAAGCCTCGACGAAGGTCGATCCCGTGTTTGGGCTGCATGTGGTTCAGGAGTGTCCTGGGGTGCCAAGCGAGATGCTTAATCCCCAGACCACCTGGCAGGATCCTGCCCATTACTTCGCGACGGCCTCGAAGCTGGCGTCACTATTTATTGACAATTTCCAGAAGTACGCCGACGGGGTAAGTGAAGAAGTGCGACAGTCAGGACCGGTTGTCCAAACTTCTGTGTAAAACAGGCTCGGCTCTGGGTGATTCTCATCTCGATTCCGATTATGCTCAAACATCGGCCTGCGCGGATTGAAACGTTCAGGCCAGTTGGCATCGTGAATCCCCCACCTGGAGATGAGACGGCATGACGACTCGAATCTTCCCTGGCCTGCTGTTTTGTTTGTTGGTTTCAAGCTGCCTGGTTACCACTGCCCAGGCCGCGGAAGCCAAGCGACCAAACTTCGTCTTCTTTCTCGTCGACGACCTGGGTTGGGCCGATCTGTCGTGTTACGGCAGTACATTCCACGAGACCCCCAATATTGATGCCCTGGCTGCCAGTGGGATGAAATTCGATCAAGCGTATACCGCTTGTCCCGTCTGTTCTCCAACGCGGGCCTCGATTCTGACCGGTCGTCATCCGGTACGAGTCGATATCACCGATTGGATTCCGGGCAACGGGAACACGGGCAAGTTTCTTCAGGTGCATGATCGCGACGATCTGGCCTTAGAGGAAGTAACGATCGCTGAGGTGCTGAAAGGGGAGGGGTACCAAACCTTCTTTGCCGGCAAATGGCACTTGGGGGATGAAGGGCATTGGCCCACCGATCAAGGTTTCGATACGAACATTGGGGGCAACCATAAGGGCTCCCCACCTGGCGGCTATTACGCTCCCTGGAATAACCCCACGTTAGAAGCCAAGAAGGAAGGGGAATATCTGACCGAGCGGTTAACGGAAGAGTCGATTCATTTCCTCGAAACTCGCGATACTGAGAAGCCGTTCTTCCTTTACCTCTGTTACTACAACGTCCATACGCCGATCACGCCCTACAAAAAGCGGGTCGAGCATTTCCAAGAGAAGGCCAAGCAGTCCTTCGACGGCGAGACCCCCACCATTGTCGAACATCAGGGCAAATCGCGAGCCCGGCAAGACAATGCTGATTACGCTTCGATGGTGGCCGCCGTCGATCAAAGCGTGGGAGATATCCTCGATAAGCTTGAAGAACTAAAGCTCGACGAAAATACGGTTGTCTGTTTCTTTTCGGACAACGGTGGACTGTGCACCCTGCGTGGTCCCGGGCCGACAAGTAACTTGCCACTACGAAGTGGTAAGGGGTGGCTCTACGAAGGTGGCGTGCGAAGTCCCATGATTGTGCGGGCCCCCGGTGTGACCAAAGCGAGGAGCATCACCCAGTCGCCAGTCGTGAGCACCGACTTCTTTCCGACCATGCTGGATCTGGCCGGATTGCCGCTGCAGCCCAAACTTCATGCTGACGGACAGTCGCTGCGAAGCTTGCTGGAAGGGGAGAAATCGCCGGAAGCACGTACGTTCTACTGGCATTATCCGCACTACCATGGTTCGACCTGGACCCCTGGGGCGTCGATTCGGGACGGCGACTGGAAGCTGATCGAGTTCTACGAATACGACGAGGTCGAACTCTACAACCTGGCCAGCGACCCTGGCGAACAGGACGACTTGAGCAAGTCGCAGCCGGAAAAGACGGCCGAGCTTCGCGAGAAGTTAAAGGTCTGGCAAAAGGATCTGAACGCCAAAATGCCACAGCCCAATCCCAAGTATCGCGGCGGCGCGAAATAGAACATTGCCCCGGGTTTGTGAAGGCTGCTAGCTGAGCTACAATCGAGCCCCAACATCCCACCTATTAAATAGCTATTCCACGTAAAAAGCGCTTAAAGGAACCTGGTTGATGCTGAATTCCAAGGTCATCGGACTCTCGGTGATGATGTTCCTCCAATTCTTCGTTTGGGGAGCATGGTACGTTACGGTCGGTAATTTCATGGCTGCCAATGGAATGAGCGATCAGATCGGGTGGGCTTACACCGTGGCTCCGATCGCGGCGATCATTTCTCCATTCTTCTTGGGGTTTGTGGCCGATAGGTACTTTGCCTCGGAGCGGGTGTTGGGTGTGTTGCACCTTTTGGGTGCCGCAGCCATGTTTGCCGCTCCCTATACGGCGAACATCAGCCCAACGGCTTTCCTGTTTACTTTGCTGCTACACGTGTTGTGCTATATGCCGACGTTGGGGCTTACTAATACGTTGGCCTTCCAGAACATTGACGACCAGGAAACGCAGTTTCCGATCATTCGTGTGTTCGGCACGATTGGCTGGATCGTGGCCAACCTGACAGTGAGTTACGTCTTTGGTGCGGATACGACCGCCACCATGTTCTACGTGACGGCGACTGCTGGCATTGTGCTGGGGATTTTCAGCTTCTTTTTGCCGCACACGCCGCCACCATCGGCCGGAAAGGCAGTTACCTTTGGCGAGATCGCTGGTGTCGACGCCTTGTCGATGTTGAAGGAACGTTCCTTCCTGGTGTTTATCCTGGGGTCGTTCCTGATCTGCATTCCTCTGGCTGCCTACTATGCGTTCGCCCCTGTGTTTGTCGGGGACGTTGGCTTTACCAAGCCAGGTAGTGTGATGCCGTTTGGGCAGATGTCCGAAATCGTGTTCATGCTGCTGATGCCGTTGTTCTTCTCGCGTCTGGGCGTGAAGTGGATGCTATTGGTCGGTATGGCTGCCTGGGTGCTTCGCTACGGCTTGTTTGCCGGGGGAGCTGCAATGGGGGGCGACCTGGTCTACCCAATGGTTTTCGTGGGGATTCTGCTGCACGGTATCTGCTACGACTTCTTCTTCGTGACCGGCTTTATTTACACGGATAAGAAGTGCCCGAAGAATATCCGTGCCCAGGCTCAAGGCTTCCTTGTTCTGGTCACCCAGGGCTTGGGGCTGGGGATCGGGGCTCCGATGATGCAGACCTTGAAGAGTTCGCTGACGACCGAAGCCGGAACCAACTGGCAAATGCTGTGGTTGGTGCCATGTATCGCCTCGGGCGTCGTGATGATCCTGTTTGGACTCCTATTTAATGACAAGGTCGATGCCTCGGATGATGAAGCGGGCTACGGAACTAATGAAGCACCGGCTACCGAGCCGACGCATTAAGCGCTAATCTTCGCATTGAATCACCCTGAAAACGCCGCCGCGGGATAACGTGAGCGGCGTTTTTCGTGCGTGCGAGACACTTTTGATTATTCGTAAGTACTTGTTTGGCAGTGGTTTAATCGACTCCCATGGAAAATTCTGATTGATTTGCCGAGTTTTTCTAAAGCTCGCAGTTTGACACTCTAGAGAAGTGACATAGGTTTCAGGTGTTCAGGGAGTGCATCGCACAACCTGGATGGCAACCGGATTAGTTGCCGGACATTACTCGTCTCATCTGGAACTCATCAACACCTAATTAGGGAATCGAGTTTCCCGGTGCGCGGGCAAGGTCTGCCGCCAAATGTCCCCCGACAAAGGCAAACTGGTCGCGAGGCCAGGACGCAAAGCCAAGGACCACTTCAAGGTGGTAGCCGGGCTGCCGAAGGGTTGACCACGGACGTTTTCGTCCACTTCCTGATGGCTGTGTATGGGACTGAGGCATCCTTAGAGGACCGCATCCAACCGAGTTTTTGCAGACCAGCGTGATGGATTCGCTATGGTTGGACAGCGGTAGTAAGCATCCTTAGTATTGTGCCGATTTTAGGCAACGTTGGAGAATTCTCATGCAAGGTCTCATCCAGAAGGTACAGAACTTTCTCGTATCGGAAGACGGTCCCACCGCGGTTGAATATGCCGTGATGCTGGCTCTGATCGTCATCGTATGTCTGACCGCTATTCAAGCGATCGGTACCCAGGCGAACGCTACGTTCACCAAGATTGGTACGGACATGCAAACCGCCAACACCACTGGTGGTGCGGTATAAGCCGCCTAACCAAACGACGCGTGTGCCTTACGGCTCACGCGTTTTTTCATGAAGTACTTGAAAAGCCCCGGGGCACCCTATCACGGGGACCAGCGGGGCTTTTCTCTTTTTCGGGTTAGATCGGTTTTAGCGGGAACAACGAATACCGCGCTGCGGAAACCTATTCCGGACAGGCAGAAATCGGCGAAAAAACGGACCTTAGTGGCTTCATGGCTGCCAGGGTGAGCTACTGTTTTGTGCCGGAGCCTGCTGGCAGTGCTGCCGGAAACAAGTCGTGGTATCCCTTAATTTGCGCATTTAGTGGTCGGCCTCGCATAAGACGCGCGAGGTGAGGAGAAAGTCATGGATCTTTTTGTAAGCTTGGCGGAAGCAATCGCACACAATTGGCCCGTCTGGGTCGTTACGTTTACCTTGATTCTGGCCGCTGTCATCGACGGTTTTGAATTGAAGGTCCCCAATTGGATCACCTTCCCCTTTGTTGCCAGCGGCTGGGTCTACAGCTTTTGTGCATTCGGGTTGGAAGGACTGGGCTGGAGTTTGCTAGGCACGGTTGTTGGCCTGCTACTACTACTTCCGGCCTACTCGATCGGCGGCATGGGTGCCGGCGACGTGAAGCTTTTGGCTGGCGTCGGAGCCTGGATGCACGGTACGCACACCTTCTATGCCTTCTGCATCTCGGCGATTGTCGGTGCGGTTCTGGCAGTCGGTATGGTTGCCGTTCGCAAGGCCTGGAAGAAGCACTCGAACAACGCTCGAATCATCCTGAACGAGATCATGACCATTCGTGATCCCAACCAGCTTTCGAGCATCGCAGCAGAGCGTAAGCCAACCATGCTGCTGCTCCCTTACGGTATTCCGATCGCGATCGGAACCATTGGTTACTTCCTCTGGATGGGACTGCTTGTATGAGCCTGACACCTGCTGCATGCACAGACTGCGCAACCGAAACTGTTAATGTAGGCGAAATGAATGGGACTTTGCGTCCTCGACATTTCGGTCTTGATAAGGCATGCCGATTATTCCGATTGAAACGATCAGGGGCGGCGGTAGTGGAGTTTGCCATTGTGGCTCCGCTATTCTTCCTGCTGATTTTCGGAATGATCGAGTACGGTCGCATGGTGATGGTGCAGCAAGTGATTACCAACGCTTCTCGCGAAGGTGCTCGACGAGCTGTCTTAGACGGAGCGACTACCTCCGGGGTTATCTCGGCGGTAAATGAATTCCTGGATTCGGCAGCGGTTGATAGTGGTGCTGCCGACGTCATTGTTTCTCCCGACCCACCTGAGAATGCTGGGTTTGGCGGGGCCGTGACTGTTACCGTACAAATTCCCTTCGCCGAGGTCAGTTGGTTACCGTCTCCCATGTACCTGGGATCGACAACGTTGGAAGCAAAGACCTCAATGCGTAGAGAAACGGTTAAATGATCGTTGATGCAATTTATTCCGATTGTTCGGGAATTGCTAAACGCATTGATCGTCCGACTCAGAACGTTACTTGTGACCTTCTGAACGCAGAGTCCCGATGAAACCCCCTACATCGCAACCGCGATCACAGGGGCTTGAGGAGCTAGCAGAATCACCCGCAGGGAGGCTAGCTGAACTAAGGAAAAGCACATGCGTCCTAAATCACTAATTCTGATCATCATCGCACTCGGGTGCGGGCTGGTTGCCTCGATTGGCATCAGCCAGGTGCTCGAACAGCAAACGGCTCAGCCGGTACCTCAGGTCGAAATGGAGAACATCTTCGTCGCGCTTGAGGACATCGACATCAACGAGCAGATCAAGCCAGAGATGATCAAGCTGGAACCATGGCCAGCAGATAAGATTCCAGAAGGCGCGATTCGTGAACTGGAAAACGTCGAAGAACGTCGTCCTCGTTCGCGTCTGTTCGCCGGCGAAGTCATTTTGGAAGGCAAGCTCTTCGGCTCGGACGAAGACCAAGGTGCCTCCAAGCTGATTCCTAAAGGGTATCGCGTTCACTCGGTTCGCGTAACCGCCGAAAGCTCGGCTTCCGGTTTGATTCTGCCCGGTGACCGCGTTGACGTTCTGGTTTACCTGCAAGTGATGAACCAGAACAACCGCAGCCAAAAGAAGCAAATGACTCGCACGATTCTGACGAACTGCCGGGTGTTTGCTGTGAACGAACAAATTCATCGCGAAACCGATTCGCAAGGCAACTCGATTGCCGCCAAGACGGTCTCGTTGTTGGTGACCCCGAAGCAAGTCGAGATCCTCGTGCTTGCCTCGCGATTGGGGAGCCTGAGCTTGTCGTTGCGTCCGCCAGATGAAAGCGGTGACGACGAAGCCGGCACGACCGACGATGCAACGATTTCGGAACTGCTGGGCATTACCGAGAACGCCGACCCAGGCATGGATGAAAACAAGCCAGCCGAACCGGCTGTGGCCCAAGACAAGAAGCCTTCGGGCGGTGGTTTCCTCGATTTCCTGAAGAACTCGCAAGCTGCTCTCACTTCGCCAACTGTTGGTGCCATGCCGGCTCCGCAGGAACCGGAATGGACAATGGATTTGCTCAGCCCGGATGGCGTGCGTCGTTTTGAGTTCGGCCAGGATGAAGAACTTCCGACGGAAGTGAGCCCAGGCTCCTCCGCGAGCCGGGCCAGCACGATGCGAACCTCGATGCCAGCACCCCTGCCGACCTTGCCACCAGGCTCGGTCGGTCAACCATCGCAGCCTGCGGACAACGGTTCCGCCGACGGCGTGGATATGAAGCCCAGCGATAATGACAGCGACTCCATGCCAGCGGAGTCAGACACAGACTTTGGACCGGACGACGCCTAAACACGTCCAGATTTTTCCACGGATTGGGAAATCGTAATTTCGGCGCAAGGAAGATCACGGATGATTACCAAGTACCGCTTCGCGCGACAACTTGTCACGACTGCAGCCTTGATGATGCTGTCCGCAGTTTGCGGAAGCGTTCAGGCTCAAAACGAGGCCCCCGGCGTCAACTTTCAGGTCGCCAATCCTAACCAGCGGTTGGAGATGATTGTGAACTCCAGCCGCATCTTTACCTTGGATGAGAAGATCCCCAAGGCACAGGTCAACAACCCAGATCTGATTCGGTTGACTCCACTGTCGCCGAACAAGATTCAGGTTTCGGCCCTGAAGCCCGGTGTCACGCAAGTGAACCTCTGGGCCGAAGACGGCACCATCTTCACCGTCGACGTCGTCGTCATCGGTGACGGCCGCGAACTGCAGATGCTTCTGGAAAGTGAATTTCCGAACGCTTCGATCAAGGTTCGTCCCCTGGCCAGCAGCGTGGTGCTCTCAGGCTTCGTCGATCGCCCTGATGCCATCAACCGCATCGTGCTGATGGCTGAAGACTATTACCCGAAAGTGATCAACAATATCACCGTGGGCGGTGTTCAGCAGGTAATGCTGAAGGTCAAAGTTTACGAAGTTTCGCGAACCAAGCTGCGAACGATGGGCTTCGACTGGGCTGCTGTGAGCGGAAACGATTACATCATCCAAAGCGTCAGCGGTATTATCTCGAGCGTCGCTCAGGGTGGTGGCTCGGTCACAACCGCCGGTGCTGAGACGGTCACGTTTGGCGTCATCGGCAACAACAGTTCGTTCTTCGGTTTCGTGGAAGCTTTGCGTCAGAACAACCTGGCCAAGTTGCTCTCCGAGCCGACTATCAACGCTATGAGCGGTCGTCCGGCCAGCTTCCTGTCTGGTGGTGAAGTGCCGATTCAAGTTGCTTCCGGTCTGGGTACTACCTCGATCGAGTTCAAGGAATTTGGTACTCGCGTCGACGTGGTTCCAATCGTCCTGGGCAACGGCAATATACGCCTGGAAGTGCGTCCACTGGTTAGCGAAGTCGACTCCAGCCTGGCTGTCGATGGAACGCCTGGTTTCCGTACTCGCTGGGTCGACACGGCTGTCGAAATGAAGGCCGGTCAAACGTTCGCCCTGGCTGGTTTGATCCAGGAAAAGATCGAAACCTCGAACCGTGGTATTCCTTACCTGGCTGACATCCCTTGGGCCGGTGCTGCTTTCCGCCGCGTGCAAGATCGTCGTAACGAAGTGGAACTGCTGATCATTGTGACTCCAGAACTGGTCGGTCCGCTGAATCCAGGCGAAGAACCTTGTGCACTTCCTGGCACTTCGAGTGGTCCGCTCAACGACACCGAGCTGTACTGGCGAGGTTACATGGAAGTTCCCAACTGTGGTCCTGGGAGCTACGAAACCGGCATGATCGGCCCATCGGGTCCATCTGTGATCGAAGGGGAGCTGATCGAGCAAGGTACTCCGCTGATGGAAGTTCCTTCGCCAACTTCAGCCCGGGCACCGCAGTTCGAGACGAATACCCAGATGCGAGGTGTACACACTCCGTCGGGACGACGAACGACTCCGGTATCGATCCAAGCTAACCCTGGCGTACGGCCATCTTCCGGTCAATCGTCAGTACCGGTTCAACCATCGGGACCAATGCCCTCGATGATCGGTCCGTCGGGCTACGATACGCTCAATTTTTAACACGTTCGCACAATTTGCGTACTAGAATTCCCTCAAACCCATTGAGGGAATTCTTTTCGTATCTAGTTAGTGTCGAGTCAGGAAAGTACGTGTCGCTATGAGCAATGTATTACGAGTCGCCCTTGTCGATCCGAAGGACTCATCGCGAGAATCGTTAAAATCGACACTTCTGGGTATGGACATCGTTTGGCTGGAAGCCGAATGCTCGCGTTACGAATTCTTCGCCGACGTCGTCGGCCAAACCAATCCTGACATCGGCATTGTGGCGATCGATTCCGATCCCGAAAAAGCCATCCGTTTGATTCGTGAAGTGCACGAAAACACGCCGGAGTGCAGCATCCTGGTTATCAGTGGTTCCAGCGATGGCCAGTTGATTCTCAAAGCGATGCGTGCCGGTGCAAAAGAGTTCCTCACGCAGCCGCTGGACATTGAAGATCTGGTTAGTGCCCTGGAACGAATCGGCCATCATCGGTTCGGCAAAGGGGATACCAAGTCGCGCGGATGTAAGGTGATCACAGTCTGTGGTGCAACCGGCGGCGTTGGTTCGACCAGCATGGCCGTCAATCTGGGATGCATCCTGGCCGCGCAAGAGGGCAACAACGTCGCCCTGATTGACCTCGATCTGGCACTGGGGGATAGCGATGTCTTCCTGGACACCATTCCTGATTACACGCTGTTGGACGTTGCACAAAACATTAAGCGTCTCGACTTTAACCTGCTGAAGCGTTCGCTGACGCGTCACAGCAGTGGCCTTTATCTGCTGCCACGTCCGGTGCAGTTGCAGGAAGAAGCCCCAATCAGCCCGGATGACCTGTCTCGCGTGATCGGCCTGATGAAGGCGACCTTCACGCATTTGATCATTGATACCTCGAAGTCGTACTCTTCGCTCGACATCGTCGCGATGCAGGAAGCGAATATCAATCTGATGACCATTCAGTTGGACCTGCCGTGCTTGCGAAACGTGGTTCGTCTGATGATGAGCTTCAGCGAGATTGACGGGCTGAAGGAAAAGACACGCGTCATCGTCAATCGTGTCGGTTTGGACAACGGTGAAATCAGCCTGAAGAAGGCGCAGGAAACGATCGGCAGCGAAATCTACTGGCAGATTCCTAACGAGTACCGCGTGATGGTCGAGGTTCGCAACAATGGCGTACCGCTGATCGAACAGGCTCCTCGCGCGGGTATCACCCAGGCACTGGTCGGATTGGCCGAGTCGCTCTCTGGCGATGCTTCGAAAAAGAATTCCGGTGGAAAGTCCGGCATTGGCCGATGGTTCGGTTTCCTCTCTTCGAAGGGGGAAAAGACCGCAAAGCCAGAAGAATCGGAAGCCCAGGCAGCCGATTAAGATCGCTGCATCAACAAGCGTGGATTATCTCTTGCAATCCGCGAAGGTTATAGCGACCGCACATCCCTTGCGGTTTGCCAATTTCGCAACTTCCTTCCTCTCGCGCAACTTTACGTGAGCTATGTTTTCAGGGACCGTAGCCTGGCATTCGCCTGGAACGGCCCTTGTCTCCTTTTGGGTAGCTCCGTCTATCGATCGATGATTGAAATGAAGCAATCGTCTCGATAGTTCCCTTCGGCTGACTACGGCAACAGGAGACGCGACAAAGCGGTAAGAGCGTCCTTGGCAGCATTTCAGAAGACGAAGGAATCGGATCATGCGATCAGCGGCAACGGATCCTAAAGCATCGAACTCGAAACAAGCAGAATTCGAAAACCTCAAGCGTAAGATCCATGGGAAGCTTGTGGATAAGCTCGATCTTTCGAAGATCGGCGAGTTGGAAGGGGAGGTCCTCCGACGAGAGATTCGCCTGGTGGTTGAACACCTGTGCGATACCGAAGAGACCCTGCTCAATCGCACCGAACGCGAACGCCTGATCGAAGAGGTTCTCGACGAAACGTTTGGTCTGGGCCCGCTAGAGCTTTTGCTGAAGGATCATGGGATCAGCGATATTCTGATCAACGGTCCACACCAGATCTACTGCGAAAAGGGTGGCAAGCTCGAACTGAGCAGTGTCAAGTTTCGCGATAACGAACACCTTCTGCAAATCATTGACCGTATCGTATCGAAGGTAGGCCGGCGCGTCGACGAAACCTGCCCGATGGTCGACGCGCGTCTCCCCGACGGATCGCGTTTCAACGCAATCATTCCGCCGCTTGCCCTTGATGGAGCGGCGGTTTCTATTCGTCGGTTCGGTTCCAACCCGCTGAAGTTGGAAGACCTGCTGAACTACAAAGCATTTACGCCTGAAATGGTGATGCTGTTGGAAGGGGCCATCAAGGCTCGCCTGAATATCATTATTTCCGGTGGTACCGGTTCTGGTAAGACGACGCTGCTGAACACGCTTTCCAGCTTCATTAGCGGTGCCGAGCGTATCGTGACGATTGAAGACGCAGCGGAACTTCAGCTGCAGCAGGAGCACGTCGTGCGGCTGGAAACCCGCCCGCCGAACGTCGAGGGAAAGGGCGGCGTTACCGCGACCGACCTGGTGAAAAACGCCCTGCGTATGCGTCCTGAACGAATCATCATTGGTGAGTGTCGTGGTGCCGAAACGCTCGACATGCTACAGGCCATGAATACGGGTCACGAAGGTTCGATGACCACGATTCACTCCAATACACCGCGTGACGCGATTGCCCGTATTGAAACGCTCATTTCGATGTCAGGCTTTGAACTACCAATCAAAGCAATGCGTCAGCAGATCGCCAGCGCCGTCGACCTGATCATTCAGGCCAACCGTTTGCAAGGTGGTCCGCGACGCGTAACCCACATCACCGAAGTGATCGGCATGGAGCAGGAAACGGTCGTCATGCAAGACATTTATCGTTACGAGCAATCCGGTATTGATGAGACAGGCCGCGCACGTGGTCGCTTCATTTCGACCGGCGTTCGTCCCAACTTCATGGATCGTCTTGAATCGGCGGGCGTTCGCTTGCCGGCCAGTGCCTTCCGTGAACGTATGATGCTCGAAGACTAACCCCGTTACTGAATTAGAGAAGCGATCATGTTGACGCTAGTAGTTCTTATTACGGTTTTCGTAGGTGTAGCCACGCTAGTGGGTGCCGTAGCGATTCTGTTTCGAGGGGACGCCAACCCTGAGATCGAGAGTCGCCTCGAAATATTAACCGGTAAAGGAAAGGCCAATGGTGAAGGAGGCAAGGGTGAGCAGAAAGGCGGCATCACCCGACTCTCCGACGGCAACGATGGTGCCTTGGAAGAGTTCATTGCCAGGTACTTCAACCTACGACTGTTCCTTGACCAGGCCGCCATGGAAACTTCGGTTTCCAACTTTATCCTGCTGACCGCAGGGTTGGCCGGTGCCGGTGCCGTGGTACCGTTCCTGTTGGGATTGCCTTTCTATATCGGCCCAATCCTGGCTGTCATCTTAGGCATCATGCCCTTTGGCTACATTTGGTTTCAGCGGAACAAACGCCTCGCCAAGTTCGGCAACCAACTGCCCGATGCCTTGGAACTGATCGCTCGTGCTTTGCGTGCCGGACATAGTCTCGGTGCTGGTTTTCATCTGGTGAGCGAAGAAATGCTCGACCCGATTGGCAGCGAGTTTCGCAAGGTATTTGAATCGCAAAACCTCGGTGTGCCGTTGGAAGAGGCCATCGTTGATATGACCGAACGCGTTCCGAACCTCGACCTTAAGTTCTTCGGGACGGCCGTTATTCTGCAGCGTCAGACGGGTGGTGACCTGGCTGAAATTCTCGACAAGATCGGCCGGCTCGTTCGTCAGCGTATGGAATTATTCGGGCAAATTCAGGCCCTCACCGGTGAAGGTCGTATCTCCGGTATCGTTCTGTTGGGTATGCCACCGGCACTGTTCATCGTGATGTGGTACTTGAACCCAACGTACGTGATGACACTGTTTACCGATCCCCTGGGTCAAAAAATGTTGGCCGGTGCCATCGTCATGCAATTGATCGGTGCCTGGGTGATTCAAAAGATTATCGATATCAAGGTGTAACCAAGCCATGTTTGATTCCGGTACCAATGGCGTTCTGATCATTGCGGTAAGCGTATTCGGCTTGTTCGCCGCAGGCATCTATTTCCTCGCGGATATGTTGCTGAAGGACAAAAGCCGTGCGGAAGATCGACTGGATGGGTTGAAAGACCCTTACCAGCGCGGTGGACGCAATGGCGAGAAGGGCTCTAAGGGAACTGCTTTGGGCAAAGTGCTGGAGAAGGCCACTCCTTCCTTGGCCAAGCCTTTGCAGCCAACCAACCAAAAAGACGCATTGAAGCTGAAGGACAAGCTTTCGCATGCAGGTTTTCGGAGCGAAGCTGCGCCGACTACCTTCTTGGGCTTGAAGTTTGCCGGATTGATCGCCGGCCTTGTCCTGGGTGGTGGTACATTCTTCGTCCTGGGAGATTTCTCGTTATTCGGCATTTTGAAGGCGGCCATCGTTCTCGGCTTCTTCTTCTATCTGCCAGAACTCGGATTGTGGTATCTCGGCAAGACCCGTAAAGAGCAGATCTTCCGCGGTCTTCCCGACGCCCTCGACTTGATGGTCGTTTGTGTTGAGGCCGGTCTCGGTCTCGATCAGGCCATGCGTCGTGTTGCCGAGGAAATGAAAAAAACCTACCGTGTGATCGCTGAAGAGTTCGGCATGTGTAACTTCCAGTTGCAGATGGGGCGCGCTCGCGTCGATGTGCTGCATGAACTGGGTGCACGAACCGGTGTGGAAGATCTTCGCTCGCTCGCTGCGATTCTGATTCAGGCGGATAAGTTCGGTTCGAGTATCGCCCAAGCACTTCGCGTGCAGAGCGATGCCATGCGAACCCGTCGTCGCCAAATCGCTGAAGAAAAGGCTGCCAAGACTGCGGTGAAGATGATCTTCCCGCTGGTGTTCTTCATCTTCCCTGGCATCTTTGTCGTGTTGGTCGGCCCGGCCGCGATCACGGTGATTCGAGAGATGCTGCCAATGATGGCGGCTAACTCGTAGGCCTAAGTAGAGTTTAACGATTCTACGCGTCGTATCGGCCAAGCCATCCCTTGTGTTGGCTTGGCCGCTCAATGGCCGATGCATTCACTGAATGAACCAAAGCGCTCTCGGTCAGCAGGGGCGCAAGGAACCCCCGAGAACCCACGGAAGGCGGCCACGCATGAAGATCGGCACCCTCTTTACCCAATCCATTTTGGCATCTTTGTTGTTCTGCTCCGTCAGCCAGGCGGGCTGGAACGAATTCTGGGATCGTGCCCACTTGGACTATGCCCGCAATAAGTGCTGGCCATCCCCCTTCATCGAGCAAGATCGCGCTTCGGTAAACAACTACTACGCGCAAATGACCGCTGCCGGCATTCGCTTGCAGAACACACTCAGCGATCACTACTTCGATCAAGAAACCGGCGAACTGACGCGTGCCGGAGTGATGAAGATTCGTGCGATCTTGACCAGCACCGAAGGCCGTCGTGATATTTTCGTCATGCAGGGCTTCACCAAGCAGGAAACGGATGCCCGTATTACTGCTGTCAAAGCTGGCTTGGCCGAATTGGTCGGTAACCCAGAAGCGACACCTATCTACGTGAGCCCAGATCAGCCAGCTGGCCGCGCGGCGGACTACATCGACGACATCTGGCGTCGTGAACGTTCGTCGGTTCCGGTTCCGCGACTGCCAGCATTCAACGGCGGACAGTAAGCCGAACTGAAAACATTCTCATCAATCGCATTAGTCCGCGCACGCGGTTTGCGCAAATTGCTTGAGAAGCAGGGGCAAAATGCCGATGCAATGGATGAAGACAATTCATTGCGGGCACCCTTTTGCTAGCGGGGTGCCTGTGGCCGACCCAACTCAGTGCATGGAGGCAATGGCCCGGATGGGCCCTGCAAGGGATCGATGCAAAAGAAAAACGCCAAACGCGTCTGGATCAAATACGGACGCGACATGATCTGTACCGGCCTCGCATTGCAGGGCTTGTTACTCGCACCTTCGATGGGATATGGGGCAGAGCGTCCCAAGCCCAGCAATCGGCCGAAGCCAATCGCCACCGATAGCGAGGAAGGCAGTTCGTTCCGCTTGATTCAGTTCTCTGATTCCGGAGAATCCGAAGGCTCTGGTTCGATCAGTTCGGCCTTCAAAAAGGCTGGCGATTCGATCTCAGGCTTCTTCACATCGGAACCGCGCCAGCCAAAGGTCGAGAACGACCCGATCAGTCTGTCGAATATGCCGGACGAGATCAACGCCAACGTTTATCTGAGTGCCGCTCGGATGATGGAAAACGCAGGCAACTTCGAGGGTGCCGAACGACAGTATAAGTCGTGCCTGGAGAAGTTTCCCAAGAGCCGCCTTGCCCAGATCAGCTATGCCCGTCTGCTGCATCGTACGCAACGTCTAGACGAGTCGTTGGTGATCTACCAGATGGCTGACAAGGATCATCCCAAGGATCCGACGATTTGCAACGATATGGGATTGTGCCTGGCACGCATGGGGCGAAAGGACGAGGCGATGGCCAAGTTCCATCAAGCGACCCTCGGGGCCCCAGAAGACCCCCGCTATCGCAACAACCTGGCAATGGTCCTGGTAGATTCCGGTCGAGCGGACGAAGCACTCTCGCAACTCGTCTTTGCTCATGGGAAAGCCAAGGGGCACTTCAATTTGGGCTTCTTGCTATATCGTTCCGGTGATCAACAAGGTGCGATCGCCAATTTCGAGGCCGCCTTGCAGGAAGATCCCAATTTGAAACAAGCTACCGATATGCTGCAGCGTATCAGTGGCGAACAAATTGCTGGCCAAGGATCGCGAACGGCTCCGGCACCTCGATCGAACACGATGTTCATTAGCGATCAGCCGCGTGAGACGAAGTCTTCGCCGGTGGTGATTCCGTCGCAGCCTTCGAAGGTTCCACCGGCTCCGGAGATTGAACCTCCGCGACTTCTTCCACCGGTTCGATAACCGGTTATGGCTCGCCAGCGGGCAATTCCGCTCGCTGGCACAACTCGGCAAAGGTGTCCATGATGATGGGCCCCACCTCATAGCTGCAACTGTTGATCTCGCCATACTGAGAGGCCGCTCGTCCATAGGCGTACGGCGGTTCTCGATCCCACTGTCGCTTGGGAAGAATGTAGCCAATCTCATCGTTGGCCAATCCGAGCATCAGATAGGGCTCGTCACCTACTAATTGATCGACATTGGGTTCGAGTGGGGCCGCGGGGAAGTCGACGTGTTGGTCGGGTGGATTCGGTATCTGGCCAGCTACCAGTTCAGGATAGAGTTCGCCGGGAATTCCCAGCAACTTAACCTCTCCCAGCTGAAGCAGGCTGACCTCGGTGACCGCTGCCGCTCGATCGGGACGAAATTCACGCGTGACCTGTTTGCCCCAACTTTCTGGCTGGCCGGTCCACTCGTAACTAACGCGTCGGATGACGTTCAGCGATCGGGCCAAGCGATAGAGCGGGTTGTCGATCGGGATGGCTATTTCCTTGCGGAAGATCCGAAACGGTGTGAGGTCGACCGGCTGCCCAGTCTTGAAAGCCTCGGCAACCGCATCGGCAACCGTGTTGCCGTAGGCTTCGGCGTATTTGAATGTAGTTAACCGAACCGCTGCTGCCTGTTCGTCGACGATCCCGTTAGCTGGGGGTGTCATCAGCCCACCGATGGCCCCACTGACGTAAACCGTCGGGCAGTCGAAGTGTTGCTTCAGTCGCTTATGTGTGAAGCAGGGGAAATCGGCGGTGATGGCTGTGTTTCTAGCCCCGAGCGATTCGGGGTGAGTGGTCCCTTGAACCAAGAGTCCTAGGGTCGACCCATCAACTTGCGAACGAAAACGTATGGCTCGAATTGTGGCGTCGATTACGATTGGTTGGCGCGTATCGTGAACGAGATCGGGGCGGTTAACTTTGGCGAATTCCACGGACACTGGTTGCAGCGTGCTATCGAGCTGCTTGACCAGTTGCACGACCGTTTCCTCAACGCGTTCGTTGTATTTTTCGTCGACGCCTCGTTTGATGAAAGACTCGCCCCAGATGCCGATCGTGTCGGGCCCTTCGTGATTATGCGTGCTGCAAATCACGACGTAGTCGATCTCAGGCAGTTGCTGTCGAATGGTAAGCGTCGATGGATAGGACCAGCCGATCAGGTCTAAGCTGACGATCGCGATCTTGCAATGTCCATCCGAGAGAAGCATGCCGCGGGCAAAGAGGGGATCGTGAACACTTGTCGCAGCTCGTCCTGGGTAATAGCCAGCCATCCAGACTGGCTTGGGACCTTGCACGTCGGGCGTAATTTCGGCGCTGCCAATCGAGAACTGAACGCTATCGGCCAACATGACTTGGCAAAGCAAGCTATTCCCGATTGCCAGGAAAAGCATGGCGAGCGTTATGAAAAATAATCGCACGAGTGGCCGTATCCCTAAGTTAGCGAGAAAAAATCTCAAATTGCCGTGCCCGACCAGATTTTACTCTGGCATCCAAAAGCGAAGAATTCAAGGCCTATTCCCCAAGCCAATATCAAGCAGTCTCGCAACTTGCGTGGAATAAGCCACAATATGGGAACGTAGACGACCATGATGGCATCTGGTATTTTTGGCGATTATGGAAAGCACCGGACCTGAACTGCCGACTAGCGCTTGGAAATCCGAAGAAGAGCTTATCGAAGCTCTCCAGCGGCAAGAGGACGACGCGTACGAATACTTAGTTCGTGCGTACAGTGGTCGTATGCTGGTCGTAGCCAAACGCTTCCTGGGTCAAGACCAGGATGCCCAGGACGCGGTGCAAGATTCGTTTCTGTCAGCGTTTAAAGCGATTGAAAACTTCGAGGGGAACTCGAAGCTTTCGACTTGGCTGCATCGAATTGTGGTAAACGCCTGTTTGATGAAGCTACGCACTAAGAAGCGGAAACCCGAAAAGCCTGTGGAGGATTTGCTGCCCCACTTTGTTTCTGACGGTCATCGTGATCGATCGGAACCCTCGTGGGCAATTACCTTTGACACGGCTGTCCAGAGCCGCGAAACACGAGACCTGGTTCGCCAGCAAATTGAAGAATTGCCGGAAAGTTACCGAACCGTTTTGCTGCTTCGCGACATCGAACAATTAAGTACCGAGGAAACCGCGGCCCGACTCGACATGAGTGTTTCTGCCGTCAAGACGCGGCTGCATCGTGCCCGGCAAGCATTAAAAACTCTGTTGGATCCGCACATGAATAGCGGATACTAACGATGAAATTGACCTGCAAGGAACTATACGAATTCATGGGTGATTACCTCGAAGGTAATTTGCCCGATGACGTGATGTGCGTAATGAAAACGCACCTGTCACGTTGTCCGTGCTGTGAACACTACTTGGAAAACTACCGGACGGCACTGCGTCTGGGGGTTTCGTGCTGCAAAGAATACGCAGAAGACGAAGTCCCGGCCTCGGTTCCGGAGCCGCTGATTCAGGCCATTCTTGAGGCCCGCAAAAAGAAATAGCGGAATCTTCCTGTTTGAAGACTCCGCTAAAATTCATTCTCGTTGGTGATTTCTATTGCCGTCGAATGACTATCCGGCCATTTTTCTGAAGATGGCAATCACCACGACCACGATCAACCCAATCGGAAGGGGAACCTTGTAGTACCAAGGTACGGGCACCGTCTTGGTCGTGCGACCAAACTCGTCGGTCTCGCTGGCGAAAAAGATCCCGCAATGAGGGCAGCGATCGCCCGCCCCGATATTGCCGTAAATCATCTTCTTACATGAACTGCAGGAGCCAGACGGCTGGTTGCCTGAATTGCTACCGCCACCAAAAAATTCGTTTTGGCGGGCGATCATGTCCTGCTCGTTCTGGCGCATTCTATTTTCCATGTCCTGAATCTGCTGAGTTTCGCGTGCAAGAAGCTCGTCCTGTCTTTGCTGTTCGCGTTGTGCTTCCTCTTCGCGCCTGCGTTTCTGTTCCTCAGCGATACGACGAGCCTCGGCCTGCTGCTTCTCGATCTCGCGACGATTCCGCTCGTGCTCCTCTTGCTGCTTCTTGGCGAAATCGTCCATTTCCGGAGGAGCATAGGCTGGCGGCATCGCGGCCTGATTGCCCATACGTGGATCGTAGGGTTGATCGCCACCGCCGGTAATTGGGTTGGTCCCGTTTCCTCCAGCATTGGCTGTCGGCGCTGGAATCTGGCTGTCTTCGCCCCGTTCTTCGAGTTCGCGACGCAGGTAGATCTGGTCTTCATCACTCAAGTCATAGAACGAAACCTTGTGCGACGTTCGACCTTGCAAAAGCACGACTTTGCCCTCGAACATCCGAACATACTTAGCTTTGATCTCGTTGTCGTCTTTGTCTTTCCATTGGCGATAATCAAACAGGTCACTCTTGCGACGGCGACCGGATGAGGATTCCTTGTCCCCCATCTGATCCTTGTGCGAATCGATATACGCTTTATCCTCCGCGCTGAATCGCTCGATCGGGATGGTGAACGACTGCCCGCCAGACTTGATCACCACCTTGCCGTCGCTGGTGACTTCTTCTAGCGAGCCGGAAAGTGTCTTCCCGGACGCATCGGTCCAGGTGCGAACTTCGGCTGCCATGGCGCAGCAAGTAAGTAAACTGATAACAAAGAGCGAGATGGCGAACGTGCTGGCTTTCATAGCGAGCTCCCACCGTAAGCTGGATGAATCACCGTTGCACAAATCTTGCACGGTGTGTGTCGATACTGAACGTTAGAGAAGTTAAACCTCTTCAAGTTCCGAAGTTACCATAGAATTCTGCGGTGGTAACCACGTGATATCCACTCGATTCCTGATGGGCGCAACTACCCAATAGAGGTATCGTGATGATACAAACATAAGTGGTTCGATGTCAAATGTAATTTGTGATTCCGTGAGCGAAAAATGGTCTCATTTACCTCCTCTTGGGGGACAGGCCATCGGATGACATCAGATCACCAAACTTAGTGCTAACACATGCACATTCACGAGGGCTTTATGTCGATTCGTAGTGAATATTCCGCCTATCTTGCCAACCAGCCGATCACCCCCAATTTCGATCTCAGCGTTGAAGACAAGTTTCGCCAAAGCGTCGCCACCAGGGTCCCTCTAGCCGATGCGGCGCTGATGGAACGGGCAATCGCCGCAGCCGACGGGGCAGCACAAGCAATGGCCGAGATGCCGTCGTTTCGCCGTCAGGCGATTCTCAACCACTGCGTTCAACGCTTCGAGCAGCGTAGCGAAGAACTGGCAGTGGCCCTTTGTGTCGAGGCTGGTAAACCAATCGGCGATAGTCGTGGTGAAGTGACGCGGCTGATCGATACGTTTCGTGTCGCCGCCGAAGAGTCGACCAGGATGCTGGGTGAGGTCATGCCGCTGGATATCAGCCCGCGGGCCGAAGGGTATCGCGGTATGTGGAAACGCGTGCCGATTGGTCCTTGTGCGTTTATCACGCCGTTCAACTTTCCTTTGAACCTGGTAGCGCATAAGGTTGCACCTGCGTTGGCGGTTGGTTGTCCATTTGTGCTGAAGCCAGCCAGCAAGACCCCGATCGGCGCGCTGCTGGTAGGCGAGATCTTGGCTGAGACCGATCTACCGGAAGGTGCGTTCTCGATTCTGCCGGCCAGCCGCGATGCAGCGAACCTGTTGGTGACCGACGATCGACTAAAGAAGCTCAGCTTCACCGGCTCGCAAGATGTTGGCTGGGGGTTGAAGGCCAAGGCCGGTAAGAAGAAGGTCACGCTCGAACTGGGGGGCAATGCGGCCTGTATTGTCGACGAGGGGACCAACCTGGAAGACGCCGTGCAGCGGATCGTTTTCGGGGCGTTCTATCAATCAGGCCAAAGCTGCGTAAGTGTGCAGCGGATACTGATCCACCGAAGTATCTACGACGCCACCGTCAAGTTGCTATGCGAGCGGATCGCCAAGCTGAAGGTCGGAGATCCCATGGACAAGGAAACGTTCGTCGGTCCCATCATTTCCCATTCCGATGCGGAAAGGATTGAAAACTGGATCGAGTCCGCTAGAAAGGCTGGTGCCAAGGTACTGGTGGGTGGTAAACGAGATGGGATTCTCGTCGAGCCAACGCTGCTTGCCGATGTCCCCAAAGACGAAAACGTGTGCGCCAAGGAAGTCTTCGGCCCGGTTGCGGTCGTGGCTCCTTTTGATACGTTCGATCAGGCACTCGCGATGGCCAACGACAGCGACTTCGGGCTGCAGGTCGGTATCTTTACGCGTGATATTCAGAAGATCATGAAAGCGTGGGATACCATGGAAGTTGGTGGTGTGATCATCGGCGATGTCCCCTCATGGCGTGTCGATCACATGCCCTATGGTGGTGTGAAAGAAAGTGGGATCGGACGTGAAGGGGTTCGTTTTGCCATGAATGACATGACTGAGATTCGCAACTTGGTCATTCGTTCGGTCCCAGATTAGGGCAGATCTCAATTTCGGGAATTTCATCAAGTCTCTCTTAATTTCGACTGAGGTTCCCCTTATGATGGGTTCTCAGACGATATCTCGTGCCATCTTTGGCTTGAGATGCGCCCTCTACAATCTCGCCGAGATTCCCACCCACGAATCCCACCACAAGGAACTCTCATGACCAAACCCAGGCTCAATCGACGTTCGTTCCTGAAGTCTTCCAGCGCTACCGCCGCTGCAGCATTTGCACTGGGGCCTGTCCTGCATGTCAGCGGGCAAGAGACTGCTTCCAAAGAGAAGTTGAACATCGGAATCATCGGTGCCGGTGGACGCGGTGCTTCCAATACCGGTGGCGTGGCGGGCGAGAACATTTACACCCTATGCGATACCAATCCTGACGTGCTCCAACAGACCAAGTCGCGTTATCCAAACGCGAAGACGTGCAGCGATTGGCGGGAAGTGATCGCCGACAAGCAAGTCGATGCTGTCGTGATCAGCACGGCCGACCATCACCACGCATTGGCATCAATCGCCGCGATGCGTGCCGGCAAGCATATCTACTGCGAGAAGCCGTTAGCTCACACGGTGAAAGAAGCCAGGGCGATGCAAAACGTGTACGCCGAAAAGAAGGGGACGCTCGCAACCCAAATGGGAACGCAGATCCACGCGACTGAGAACTATCGCCGTGTGGTCGAACTGATTGCCGCCGGCGCGATCGGCCCTGTGACAGAAGCGCACGTGTGGTGTAGCCGCACAATCAATCCCGTCGAGCCTGCCGTTCTTCCAGAGCAGTCCGTTCCTGAGGGGTTCAACTGGGATACCTGGCTCGGGCCAGCCGAGATGCGACCCTACAACGAAGCCTATTGGAAAGGTGGCAACCTGAATTGGAATCGCCGCTGGGAATTCGGCAACGGCGTGCTCGGCGATATGGGAAGTCATTTGATCGACTTGCCATTCTGGGCATTGAGTTTGAAGCACCCAACAACGATTCAATCGGAAGGTCCCGCACCTGACACTGTCGCCTGTCCACCCTGGCAGGTCATCACCTGGGAACACCCGGCTCGCGAAGGGAATGCCAACTGGTCGAAACCGACGAAGGTCGTTTGGTACCATGGTCCCGAAGGAATGCAGCGCCGCAGCGAATACCTGCAGCCGTTAGTTGGCAATGACACGACCATCAACCAGTGGGGGATCGGTGTTGCGTTTATCGGCGAGCAGGGCGTTCTGGTGGCTGATTACGGTAAGCTCGTCCTGTCGCCAGGCGATAAGTTCAAAGACTATCCAGCCCCTGAGAATCGCATCGCACCAAGCTTGGGGCACTACAAAGAATGGTTGCATGCTGCCAAGACGGGTGGCGAGTCGCTATGTAACTTCAGCTACTCGGGTGCCCTGATTGAACACAACCTGCTTGGCAATGTGGCCCATCGGGCCGGTAAGAAGCTAGAGTGGGATGCTGAAAATCTTCGAATCACCAATGCCCCAGAGGCTGCCAAGCTGCTGACAAAATCGTATCGTGATGGTTGGGGCATCTAGAGAAACACCTTGATTCACACCAATCACCAACAAACCTATTTAAGGATTGAAGTAATGCAGATTCGACTGCTGAGCCTGGCGATCGCCGCGGTGTTAACCACCCTCGGTATGACACATCTCCGCGCGGAAGAACCCGTGACCAAGGCCTTCGTCAACGGCGAGGGACCAGGCTGGGTTGCCCTGGGGAAGGATGACTTCACGAAAGTCAACAGCGAAGACGATACCTGGACGTTCCACGAGAACGGCCTGATCGAATGCACCGGCAAGCCTGTCAGCGTGACTCGTAGCGTAAAGGAGTACACGAATTTCGAGCTGGTTTGCCAGTGGCGACACTTGAAGAATGCCGGTAACAGCGGGATCTTCGTATGGACCATTCCTTCCTCGCTGGAAAAGCTAACTGGCCCAGGGCTTCCGCAGGGGATTGAAGTGCAAGTGCTCGATCTGGGTTACAAAGAACAGTACGAGAAAGGTGGCAATCGCAAGGCCGACTGGTTCACGTGTCACGGCGATGTCTTCCCGGTCGGTGCGGCCAAGATGACCCCGTTTCCTCCAACGGCACCTAACGGCGCGCGTAGCTTTCCTTCTAAAGAACTGAGCAAGGGAACCGGCGAGTGGAACCACTACTACGTCCGTGCCATCAACGGGGAAGTCCGATTGTGGGTTAACGGCGAAGAAGTATCCGGCGGCACGGGTTGCTCGCCAGCGACGGGCTTTTTGTGCCTGGAATCGGAAGGCTCGCCCGTGGAGTTCCGCGGCTTGAAGATTCGTGAGCTTCCATAAGACGTGACGAAAACGATAACGCAAACAAAAAAAGGCCGTCCTTGCATCACAGCAGGGACGGCCTTTTGTTTTTCGAAGTGAAGCGTCAAACCTTAGACGGTCAGGCGTCGCTGAATAGCCTTCGGGTCGATCGGAATGATCTTCGTCGTGGCCGAGTAATCAGCAACCAGGACGCTGCGAGCCTTCTTCTGCTTCTTCAGTTCGTACTGAATCACATAGGCACCGATCTGCGTGCCGTTGCCGGTGTAAACAGGTGGCCAGAACTCTTCCGGTCGGCTCGAGAGTGTCTTGGCAAGCAGTCGGGTTCCACGTCCTGAGTAACCGCCAAGCATCATTTCCAAACGCCCCTGCGACTCGTGATAGACGTAGATCAGGTAGGCTGGCTCGTAGGTCGTCTCGTCCCACTTGCAGCAGCCCCAACTGCCGTCTTCTTTTTCGTAATAGAAGCCTGGCGTTTCCGGAGCGTAGCTCTTGGATAACTGGTCGCCGCCGCAGCAGGAACCAGGGAACTGAGCGTTCTTTTCGCGGTGACGTAGATAGATCGGAATAGCCCGTTGGCTCGGATCTTCGACTTCGTCCTGGCTGATGAACGGTTCCGTATTGAACGCGCTGGCAAGTCCCAGTTCGATTACTGGATTGCTGCGAATACTACCAAGGCTGATCAACGCCTTGTCGCCATCGACGGCCTGGAAGCTGGAATAGACTTCGTGACCGCGACGATGTACTTCTTCATCGTCTGCCTGCCCCGGTGCCCAGACGAGTGTCTGGAAAAGGTCTTCCGGTTGCGGAATCGGGGTGTCACGCATCAAGTAGCCGTCGCCGCTAAGCGAGACCATATCGCGCGAAAGATCTTGCTGACGGTACTTGGCAGTACCACCCAGCGTGGAAATGCCGGTGAGCAGCTGACCTTGCAGTATCGTATCGGAAGCAACCACCCAGGCACCTTCGGCCCAATTTTCGTCGGCACGAATGCCAAGGCACATCTCCACACGCTTGCGGCGAGCCAAGAGTTCCCAGAAGTTCTCTGGCTCGACAGCGAACAGTGCCCCTGGCAATTGGTTTGCTTCGGCGTAGCCGTGTTTGATCAGGAAGTCACACACTTGGGCGAGTGCCGAAAGTGGGATGTACTTCGCTTCGTTCTTTAGCAGAGAAGAAACTTGGTGGCGATCCAAACCGGTGAAGTCGCAGATCGCTTTAATGGTGCCAGGACGTTTCTTAGGATCTGGCGAGTGATTCAGCAATTCTGCAAGGCGAAATGAGAATTTCATCGTGATTCTCCGAGCGTTTTTATGCTCTACCTAATCTTAGAATTAACAGAGTAAAATCTTCCCCAGGGAGATCGTCCCACGCGTTGCCGCGTGCAAGCTCCCTCGGGACCGGTGACGTAACCGCCAACGTACGTTACCTTAATGATGACTATCTTACCTTTGATGTCAACGTGACTTTCTGCACCCTTAGACAAAAAGTCCCCGAAATGCCCCTTTGAGGGTCCAGGAATTCCCGTCGTATGGCTTAATTGCCCCGAAAACGAAGGGTTGGCCAGTAAAGAAAAAGTTTCGAGAAAATCCGTTGCGCTCTAGATGCGACGGTTCTGGAGGCTTCGCTGGTTGAGGTATTCCCAGAAAATGGCTCCTGGATTGTCTTTGGTGCAGGCTAGGACATGATCGCAGTTGTTACGGGTAGCAATGTCCGCAAGCTCGGCATTGAAGCGACTGACCGCTTTCAGGTAGGCCGAACGAATGTCTGCTGGCTGGGCGATTCGCTGGGCATCGATTTCCAACCCCACGAAACGGGTCATGCCTTCCAGGTTGAAATTCAACTCGTGATCGTGAATCACCTGAACCAGAACGACATCATGCTTATTGAAGCGGATCCGCTGGATTGCATTCTCTAGCGTTTGCAGGTCGCCAAAGAAATCGCTGAAGATCATGACGATCTCGCGGCGTGCCATGCGCTGGCTGAACTCGGACAGGCAGGCATGCAAATCGGTGGTATCGTCAGCTTCTGTTTCGTCGAGATGCTGCGACATGCGAATGATCTGGGGCAGGGCATTGCTGGCAGGAATGTGCCCGCGAATCTTCGTATCGAACGTGGTAAACGAAACCTTGTCCCCCTGGCGAACGATACTCTGGGCCAAGCTGACCGCCAACCGCGAAGCGAAGAGCATTTTCTGGGAAGCCTCTTCGCCGTATCGCATCGACTTGCTGATATCGAGCATCAAATGGCAGACGAAGTTCGTCTCCATCTCATATTGCTTGATGAAGTACTTGTCACGCGTGAAGAAGACTCGCCAGTCGATGTGCTTCGGATCGTCGCCAGGGACGTATTCGCGGTGCCCCGAAAACTCGACTGCGAACCCGGACGACGGTGACTTGTGCGCACCGGCCAGGTTTCCGCTGACCAGTCCCCGAGGTTCCAAAGAACGCCCAGAGAGTTGGCGGAGAAACTCGTAGTCGAGATATCGGGATAAAACGCCGCTATTCACTGGCACACCTTAATTATAAAGCGGAGCAACTTAAGCTGCCGGGCAGGCGTAAGTCTTCTCGGACGAAACTTCTTCCAACAGCATTTCAATCAGCTTGTCGCTGGTATAGCCGTTGGCCTGGGCCGAATAGTTTGCTGCCAGGCGATGACGTAGCGCCGGTTTGACCATCGCTTGTACGTCGCTGATGCTCGCGTGGTAACGTCCATACAAAATGGCTCGTGCTTTCGCGGCCGTTACCAAAGTCAAAAGACCACGCGGTCCGGCACCCCAGGCAACCCATTGATTAACGAACGAAGGAGCTTCGGGCGAGCCTGGACGTGTCGCGCGAATCAGGGCCCAGGCATAACCAAGCACTTGATCGCTCACTGGAACTCGCTTCACGAGATCCTGGAACTGAACGATCTGCTCGCCACTCATGCAAGAAGAAATCTGTTCCTGGGCACCGGAGGTCACGCGGCGAGCGATTTCCCATTCTTCAGCGCCGCTGGGGTAATCGACGCGAATGTGTAGCAGGAAGCGGTCGAGCTGAGCTTCCGGCATAGGGTAGGTACCTTCCTGTTCCAGCGGGTTTTGAGTGGCCAGCACGAAGAAGGGACTGGGCAGTTTGCGAATCGTACCGCCGGCACTTACCTGGCGTTCCTGCATCGCTTCGAGCATGGCGGCCTGAGTCTTAGGAGGCGTACGGTTGATTTCGTCCGCCAGAATCAGGTTGGCAAAGATCGGACCTTCCAGAAATTCGTAGCGACGCTTCTTGGTCTCCAGGTCTTCCTGAATGATCTCGGTCCCGGTGATATCACTGGGCATCAGGTCAGGCGTGAACTGAATTCGCTTGAAGCTCAGGTGCAGTGACTCGGCCAGCGAACTGACCAGCAGCGTTTTGGCCAGCCCCGGCACCCCTTCCAGCAGTGCATGACCGCGAGCGAACATCGCAACGAGTACCTGTTCGATCACTTCGGACTGACCGACGATCACCTTGGCCAATTCGTCGCGAAGCTTGCCGTAGGCGTTTTCGCATTCTTGGACGGCGGCGACGTCACTTTGGGAAATCGGATCGGATGCCATATCTGGGTGCCTCAAACTCGAAGGACGATGGTTGATTTAGGGTTGAGAGAACAACGCTTAGTCGATGTTCTCGAAGTAACGGCGAAGTCGCTCTTCGTAGCCAGGTGGAGGCGATCGCCGCACGCTGGCCCGAATCGATTGCTGGACGCCTGGTGGAAGTTTCGTGAACCACGGTTCTTTTTCAAACGACCGTGCGGCTGGATTGCTGTTGCTGGTACCGCCAGCTCCCGCACTTTCTCCCTCATTAGCTTCTTTGCCGTCAGTCGCCTCGGTGGAAGTGCTGGCTTGGGAATTAGACGCCTGGCTGCTTGTCGGCTGACCTTGCATCGCGTTCTGGGCCATGGCGTCGGTGGGGGAAGACGGCTGCGAGGCGCTTGGGTTATCGAGCATCGCCGACGCCGGGGCAGCCATGCCTAGCGGATCGATGGATGCGACCTGGTTACCTTCGGCTTGCCCATCGGCAATCAGTTCCGGCATTTGATCCCATAGCGACTCCATCACCTCGGCCCCGGCCAGTGCCTGAGCGGTCACCTGTGGCGTGGGGGAAACCATCGAGTTCCCCATGTCAGTCGACGGAGGTTGTCCAGGGCTTCCTTGCGAAGGAGATTGTTGCGAAGCCATCTGCGAGGGGCTGCCAGGCATCGGCGACCCTTGCGATCCTTCGGCTGGGCTACCTGGCTGTTGCCCAGTGTCGGTAGGCTCTCCGGCGAGATCGCCCGATTCTGGGGCATCGCTCGCATCTACGGGCTCACCCATCGTACCGTCGGCCGGTGAGTTGTTCATGGGGGACATCGGAACCGGAAGACGCGACGCCGTTTGCAGGGCTTCGCGGACAGGTTGATTTGCGATTTGCCCCTGTTGGGCGGCATTGGCGGCAAGCTGCGTCGCCTGTCGCTGCGAGTTGGCAAATTGCCGCATCGATTCGGCAAGTTGGGAGGCAATCGGATTCTCACTGGCCTTAGGATCCGCGTCTCCCTCACTCGCCGAATCGGCGGCGTTGTCGGCAACGTTTTCCCCGGACGGCATCGGCTGCTCACCAGCAGTTCCTTCGGCACCAGCTTCCGGAGATTCTCCCATGTTGCCGTCTGCATTAGCTGCTTCTGCATTTTGAGCCATGAACTGCTCGGACAGCTCCTGAATTTTCTCACTCGAACCAGCCAGGTTATCCAGCAGATTCGCGATTTCCTCAGCGGCCTTCTTGTCGGCGGCGATTGGCTGACGGCGGCCCGCTAGTTCGGCTCGAGCTTGCTGAACCTGTTCTTGCCGCTGCTGGGGCGTTGGGGCAGGGGGATTACTACCCATGGGGCTGTTTGCCATTGGGGATGAGGCATCTCCCGAGGCCTCTGGTTGGTTGCCTGCTTCGCCGTTCATCGGGGAAGCAGAGTCTTCATCGGCATTGGCTTCCTGATTGCCGGCCTGTTCACTAGCGTTCATCGGTGACGCTTGTTCGCCAGCATCGTTCCTTGCCATTTCATTCTGGCCGGCGGCGTTTTCTGGTGGCTTGCGTAAACGAGCTGCTGCTTCCGGCGAGATCATGCCGGCCTCGTTCGCCAAGGCTTCTATCTGAGCTTCTGCTCCGGCGGGATCTTGCTGCTGCGGCATCGAGCCCAGTGCCTGATCGACGTTGTCGATCTGACCAAGTTGCTCGTCAGCGGTCTGAGCCAACTGGTTAGCAGCTTCTTTCGCCGCTTCGCGAAGTGCCTTGGCGGCCTCGTTGAGCTTCTGTTGGGCTTCGCGCGATTGAGCCTGAAGCTCTTGGGCCTGTTTGCCGGTGGCTTCCGGCGTCTGCTGCGGCTTGGCCATTTGCTTGGCGGCATCGCTGGCCTTGTCGATCTGGTTCTGTGCCTGCTTGAGCGCTTCAGCGGCCTGGGGAGCCGTATTCTTGGTCCCTTCCGCGACACGGTTGGCCACGGCGGCAATGTCGCTTTGTGTCTCAGCCAATGCTTCCATGTCCTGGTTCTGGCCTTGTTGCGGATCGTTGGCAACCTTGGCGGCATCTCGCGAGATCTCTTGCTGTGCGGCAGCTGCGCGATCGAGGGCCTCGGCTGCGCGAGCCAGTTCCCCGATCTTGGTTGCTAGTTGCTGACGCTTGGCATCGGCCAGCGTCGAAGCGACGTTCTCCAGTGCCTGGCGCGTGGCATCAGTCGCGTTTTCCTGGGCCTCGGCTGTGGCTTCCTGATTATCGGAGTTCGCTTTTTCAGCGGCCGCCGCGGCCTCGTTGGCACTGGCCTTCGCTTCGGCAATCATCGGTTTGACGGACTCGGGGAGGTTCTCTGTCTTTGCGGCTTCGTCGAGTGCCTGCTTGGCTTCCTGCTGCATCTGGGCGACTGCGTTCGCATTTTCTGGGGTCTTCTCGAACTGTTCTTCGGCGTTGGTTTGCTTCTCAAGGGCCTGTTCCAGGTCTTGCTTGGCTTCTTCCAACGCGGCGATTTGTTCTTCACGCTCGTCGGCGCTGGCAACGTTTGGGGGAACGGCCTGTTCGATGAGTTGGTCTTTCAGCGTTTCGAGCTTCGCCAGTACTTCTTCCTGCTTTTCCATGGCGGACTGTTGATCCGCTTCAAACAGTTCGGCGACCGCTTCCGCTGCGGACTGACTGGCTTCTTCGAGCGGCTCGACATTCTCTGGCTGACTGGCCATTTCTTTGGCCAGCTCTTCGAGCTTCTTCTGAATCGATTCCTGCTTCTGTGAAAGTTCGTCCGCTTTTTCAGGGGTTAGCTCAGACTTGGCCGTTTCCTCTTTGACCGCTTCCTGTTCGTCCTTGAGCTTCTCGATCTCGTTCATTGCTGATTCGAGACTATTGTCGGCCAGGCCTTGCGCCTTTTGCAGGTCTTCCAGAATCTTGTAGAGCGCCGCTACGAAGGCGTCTTGGTGCACGCTTGCTCCTGAATAGCGACCTTCGCGGATGCTGGTCAATGCTCCCTGAACTTCTTCCGAGGCATTCTCCTCTTTCAGAATCTGCTGACCGGCGATGGCCGAGTTGGCCAGCGAACCGCCCCAGCTACGCATATCGAGCAAGGCTTCTTCCAGGTGATGGAACATCATCACGGCATCGGTCTGACGCGAAAGGTTCGCCAGGGCTGCGGCATCGCGCGATTCCATCGGCAACTGTGGGAGGCCGCGGGTTTGGTCCGAGACGTTCTCTTGAATGGCGATCAGTTCGCGCACCTGAGCGTTCAAGCGAGCTAGCCGCATCCGCCGGTAGAGACGCTGGCGTTCGGCCATCAGCGTAAGAAGCACTTTGCGAACTTCATCACGGGCCTGGGTAATCGCCGTGACGCGTTCCTGCCCTTGAACTTCCTGGGCGTGGATTAGTTTCTGCACGACTCCTTGCATTTCATTGCGGATCAACTCGTCCAGGTTTTCCCGCATTTGCAGGATGTCGGCATAGATGGGGACTTCGGTCAACCCATTCTGTTTGAGCTGAGCGGCTTGAAGGTCTAATACTTGCGAGACCAGTTGCCGTGTCAGGGCCTGGGCTTGCTGCTGAGTGTATTGCTTGCGACGCAAAAGGTTGACGTCGGTGTCTTGCGCGGTCGCACCCGATGGCAGAACCAGCGTCGCTGTCGCAGTGAGGGTGAGAATCAAGTTGGCAAAAATCGAGCGTATCATTGGGTTTCTCCCAAGCCTAATTGCTGTTGGATCAACTCGCTCAGCATTTGTTCCGATTGCTTGTCGGCTTCCGCGATGGCAGCCAAAACCGTGCTCTCGTCACCAATCTCTAGATTAATCGGATCGCTTTGTCCCGGCATCTCCGCGGCATTGTCGCGGAAGTCGGTGGCCACAAGCGTTACTTCGACCCGATCTCCCACTTCCAGTGACCAAGGGGAAAGATCAAGTGAGAACTCCCCTTCCAGCGAGGTCTGCGGTGCTTGATTCACAGCAAACGACTTCAGAGGAACTTCGACCACACGGGGATCCATCTGGCCGTGATGAATCTTTAATTGAAAGGAAAGGTTCGCCAGGCCGAAGTCGTCTGATGCCCGGTAACGAATCACTGGCGAGGCAGTTGCCAGAACAATATGGTGAATCGTTTGCAGCGACGCACTGGGAATCCGATCAGGAACGACGCGAATCGTTCCGCGGATCGGGGATGCGGGGGATAGGCCGTACTTGTCGACTGCATTTAGCTGGTAGGTGACTGTTTCCTGAATGTTGCTGAGCGAGGCCTGCTGCTGGTCGAGTTGCCAGGTGTTCTCTACATCCGCGATCGGCGATAACGTGCTGACCGACTGCGAAGCACCTCGCAATAGCGTGAGTTCGGGGGCATCCAGTTCGCGATCGGCAACGACTTTCAACGATACGTCACTTCCAGCCAAAACGGCCATGTGCGTCGACGAAGAACTATTGGCAAACTGAATGTTCTTAGCGTAATCAGGAGGTGTCGCCGCGAGTTCGACCTTGAGGGCGGGCAAGGTAATGATCTCGATATTCAGCACCGGGCTGACCGCATCGCCGGCGTATACCTGGTACTGAATCGGTTGAATCAGACGCGGGATCGAGTAGATGTACTCACCACTGTCTTCATCGGTGGGCTTCAGAGTAGCCGAAGTTGACTCACCCTTTTCGTCTTCTAACGCCAGGCGGCATGTCTTGGGAAGCACTCCTTGGCAGGCGATGGTTAGTTCGAGCCCGCTTCCGTAGCCGACGGGGATCGGCTTGGTGGGATCGCTCAAGTCAATCTCTTGGCCATTGACCGAAATCACGGTGATCAAGGTTTTCGTGGGATAGTTCACGTGGGCAAGTGTCAACCGCTGGAAGAATGCCGACACGTGACGTGGGGCGAATGCACAGGTCGCCGCGAACAGTAATAGGAGCAGGCCGACTGTGAAGTAGCGGCTGGAAATACGGCGGGAATCGAATCCTTCGAAGATATCGATCTCGTCCTTCAACTCGGCGACATAGTCGACCACGGCGGCTTGCAGTTCCGTCGATCCGATCGCCTGACCTTGCTCAAATTGAATGGCGGCAACCAGGTCCCCATCGATACCATGGGCATGTTCGACAGAGATCGCGGTGTCGATGATTGATGCTCCCCATCCGCGTAGCGCCGTCAGAGCCTGGCTCAATCCATAGGCTAGAACCGGTACGGTAACCAGCATCATCAGCCCGCGGTGCAGCGGGCTTAGATTTAGTCCATAGTCCAGCACAAACCACAATAGCAGCGTGCCAGCGATCCAGAAGAACGAGGACGTCAGCATCAGACCAACTCGTACCCGGTCGCGGGCATCTCTCAACCGACGTAGTTGCGTTTTCAGACTGCCAAGTTTCGAAGTGCTCATGCCAGGTTCGCTCGCTTTCGGGCAATCCATTCCGCCATCAAAAGAGTGACCACGACAATGAACCACAGCGGCGTTCCCCAAATCGGGAAGCTGCGCGAGATTTCCTCGACGACCGGTTCCAGTTGGATATCATCGACCAGCGTACCAGCGTCTTGCAGTTCGTATGGCTTCCCGCCAGTGGACGTGGCCATTGCTTTTTGCAGGGCCAGGTTGCGGGCCGGGTTACGCTGTTCGGCGGTCGCCCCGACGACATCAAAGCGTATCTCGCTGGGCGAACCGTTGATCGGATCGGATACGCGGGCCGTGAAACGACCGGCTTCAAACACAGGGACGCGGGCCTCGAAGCGACCAGGACGTGACTCGCTCAGTTGAATGAGCGATGGCTGGACGCCGGGCTCATCCCCGAGGAAGACTTGTGCTTGTAGCCCATCGGCAGGCAGGTCGTCCATCGTAAGTGGATCGAAGTTCTCGTCGTAGGCTTCTACGGTGAGTAGGGCCCGGTCGTCGACCTGGTATTCGGGCTGATCCATCGACAGGACAAACCGCTTTTGGCTACCAAGGGCGTGACTCAGCGCGAGACGCGAAATGATCTGCGACCAGAACTGGCGGTAGTATCGTTCGCCATAGATGCGACGAAGCCGCCACAGTTCGTTGAAGCCGATGTAAATGACTTCGCCATTGCCGTAACGCCGCGTTGCGATTAGTGGCTGCGGGGTTTTTCCATCGGCACACACATCGGTCGGATGCTGAGCAAGGACGTTGGCCTGCGAGTGAACGCCAAGTACCGGCTGGTACCAGGGAAGTTCTCCCAGGTTCTCCCATGGCTTTAGTGGATCAACGGAGCTGCTGTCCCCCAGTTGCATGATGTCGGCCTGTTTCCCGAGGGGAGTGATCTCCATGCGAAACGGCTTCGATGCACGAATCGACAGAGACCGATCAAGCTTCACCGGCAGCATGTCGGCGATTTCGGTGTCGATTAACTCAGAGGGACCATTGTTTGGCCCAGAGACAATCACCAGGCCGCCGCCAAACTGCCCTACAAACTGTTTGAGCATTCGCGAGAATCGCTCGTTCAATGCCTCGGAAGGAACGTCACCCAGGAAGATCACGTCGTTAGCGAAGAATTCGCTCCGCTGCGGTGTGAGGGTTGGCAGGAACATCTCGTTGGCCTGACGTACCTTAGGGTCGGCTGAACGAAGGAACGTGCGAAAACCTTCCAAGCCAACCAGGCGGTCGCGATGAAACACTTCCTTCACGAACCGCCATTCCCAGGTCGGTTCGTTTTCAATGAACGTCAGGCGGATGTAGTCGTCGACGATGTTGACGGCCCGCGACGACTGGTTGTTCTGCTCGCTCACTTCCCCCGGCAGGATATCAACCGAAGCGGAAATCAAGAAGCGGCCAGACTGTTGCGGAATGAAGGGGAACTCAAGGTACTGAATCGACGTATCAAACACGGCGGTTTGCGTGCCGACGACGATATCTTGCCCGCTCGCTTCGGCAACTGATTCGCCTTGCATGGGGCGCGCGGTAACGGTGACCTGGGCCGATTCCCCTTGGGCACCAGACTGGCTGACACGAACGGTGATGGTCGATCGTTCGGCCTTCTTCATTTTCAGCGGAGGTTGAATCTCGACTTGGAGGTCACGCGTCGAGACAGCTCCGATTCCGATCGGATAGATGGGAACGCCCAGTCGCTCGAGAGGTGTTGGGTCGTTGTGTCCGCTGGAGCCCAACGGCGCTGTGCCTGAGTTGTGGGCGAAGTCGCTGAACATCACCACGCCCCCAAGTCGGCGCGACGATTGGTTGCCCAGGTCGGTGACCAGTTCACCCAGGGCTGTGACCTTGCCGTTGGTGGTCAATTCTGCAGCGACTGCTTGTGGCGAAGCTGGCTTGTCGTCGTTTCCGGCACTCACACGACGGGCAACGCTGGTTGATTCGCCGTCGAAGACGAAGTACTCGATCTCGAGATCGTGCTTGTCCTGAAGCTCATCGATCAGGTTATTGTTCCCCTTTTCCAGGTACGCTTTCACCCATTGCTGCCGTGTCAGGGCCGGGGGAGCGGCCTGGCTGCCAGTTTCTTCGTTGCCTACGGCTTTGTTTAATGCCGAAAGCTCGTCCGGTGTGAGGTTGTCGCGAATGTTCATGCTCTCTGTGCCGTCGAACACCATGTAAAGCACCGGCTTCAGCATGCGGTTGGCGGTCAAGCGAACGGTGGGGTCGGCCAGAGTAACCACCAGCATGACCAGAATCACGGCACGCGTTGTCGCCAAGGCCGCAGCAGGGAGTCGGCTGAGGCCTGTCTGGATGCGGGTGTAATACCAGACCGCGAAACCGATCGCCGCCAGGCAGCCAACCAGCAGCCAGGTTGGGTCGACCGCTGCCCAGGGCGCAGCAAACGAGAAGCTGACGCCGTCGACTGATTCGACGTCGCTAATCCCGAGAAGCCAACCTATTACTTTTGAAATCATTCCGTTTCAATCACGATGAGGCCGCAGGGGCCGATTGCGTGCCGGAATGTCGATCGACAATCCAGGCCAACCACGACGGCATCGCCGCCACGGTCATTTCGACAATGAGTAAAACAATCACCAGCGCGATCAACCACTGCCACCACGAATGGCCCGACATTGGTAGACCGCTACCACCGATCAATTGATCGCTATCCTGCCAGCGATATTGGGGAGGCAAGTTCAGGGCGGCGAACTGATCGGGATCGAGCCGCGCCAATTGCGACTCCCACGCTGTGGGAGTGCCGCTAATGGGAATGCGGAACTGCGAACGTCCGTCCGGCGCGTCGTCAGAGGTATCATTTTGGGCTCGGTCTGACAGCCAGTAGATGCCAGCTGAATCGAGGTTGTCGATCAGCACGCCTCGCGTTTCCTCATTAAGAAAGCGAGGAGAAACCGAACTGACGATACCACTATCCGGCGCGATCAGTTGAATGTTGGAGTCACCCACGCCAGGAGGAAGGGGAAGTAATGCTGTTTCTCCCACAGCGAAGTTGTATCGCTGAAAGGTCGACGCGAGTTGATTGCGCAAAACACGATCGAAGATCAGCACTGCGTTGGTGCTGGGCAAGGTCGACCATTCAGAGCTGATACCCGAGCTGAAGAAAACAATCCGCCCCGAGCCGACGTGGCGTTCGACGACGAACTCGATCCCGTTATCAAACTGGGCGATTGTCGTGGCTGGAATGCTCGTGTCCGAACGTTTGGAGTCATCGCTGGGACGCTCGATCGTCGAGACTGGCGGCGTCCACGATAGCCATTTCTCGTCGAGTGGGGGTAGAGTGCTGGTGGCATTGCTCGCTGCCGAGGCCTCCTCTTCGTTGGTCGGCACGACCGTTTTGAAGAAGAGGGCATCGGTGTAGAGATCGATCAGTTGCGTCTCTTCCAGATCGGCCAGGCGAAAGTAGGAATGGTCGAGCAGGCCTTTGCCTGAGATTCGGAAGGGCAGCAGGTCGTCGGAAAACTCGCTTAGGCTCTGGCCGACGGCGGATGGATCGAGCGGCTTAGGAAGGATGCCATGACCCCCTTGCCAGGCCACGTCGTTCCACGCGCGTGGATCAAAATCTCCCCCCGCGGCAATCGCCAGTTGGCCCCCTTGTTCGACGTACGAACGGAGCATGCTGACCAGTTCGACCGAAGGTGATTCGATGCCGGCCACCACAGCCAGGCGTGCTTCTCGCAGCGCGGCTCGCAGGGGTTCCCCTTCGGCTTCACGCTGCGAGAGATGAATCGCTCGGATCAAATGTTGTTCTTCTCGGTTCGACTCGGTTTGCGGGCACAACAGCTGCCGCAAGACCCAGGTCTCGCCCAGTCTGCCCAGGGCAGGGGACTCTTCGCTGTCGCTCCACTGATCGATGAAGACGACCGGTGTCGAAGCGACCAGCGGTACCACAAGTGAACGCGAATCATCCGCCGGCAGTGCGTCTCCGGCGATTGATACGGTCAGAGGGATCGACGACATGCGGCTCGGATCGACCTCCATTGCGTCGAAGACGTAGTCGAACGCCAACGTCTGTACGGAATCTCCTTCGGGGAAGTCCGCGAACTTGGTCTCGACTTCGTTGTCGCGAACCTTGAACGTGATGGCCACATTCGAGCGAGGTTCATCCCCTTGGTAGCGAACGCGGGCCACGATACGAGTCGGCATGCCAACTTCGGCCATGCCATCGGGCAAGCCGAATTCTTCCACCCAGGCATTGTTCGGCGTGTTGGCATCGGTGCCGACTAGAATCACCGGCATCTCTTCCTCTGGCGGATTGCCGCGTGCCAGACGCTGCCACTGCGATGCCTGTTGATCGCCAAAGATAACCACGTAGGGGGAAAGGGACGGGGTCTGCTCGGCCAGGCGACGTGCCTGATTGAGTGCGTGCGTCAATTCACCGGGGCCATCAGTCGCGACGATTTTGTCAATCGCATCGGCGGCATCGGTGCGGGAAGTGAACGGATCGGTAATACGCCGCGACTGAGCCCCGCACAAGGAGATCACCGAGATCTGGCTGGACGACGGCAGCTTCTCCAGGAACTGCTTGGCCTGCTGACGCGACGTTTCAAACGCGGAACCAGAGATCGATTCGATCGAATTGCTCATGCTGTTATCGAGCACGAGAATTGCATGGGGTGGTTTCGAGGTGCCGGGAAGTGCGGAATCGGTACTGGTGAAATAAGGGCGAGCCAAAGCCAGACCAAAAAGTAGTAAAGCCAGGGCTCGTAGTGCCATCAGCAAGAGATCGCGAATGCGCAGTAGCCGCCGATTCGACTGCATCGCTTCGAGCAAGAAGTCCATCGCGGCCCAGTGGACGGTGCGATAGCGATTCCGATTCATCAAGTGAATCAGCGCCGGTCCGGCCATCATCATGACGCCGGCAATCGCGAATCCAGAAGCTACGAAGTATGGGAACATGAGGGCCTGATAAGGGTGCTGTCGTGACTTGATGTTTAACGGTTGGCGTCTTGTTGGAACGACTCAATTCGCCCTTCTTGCAGGATGGGCAAATAACGATTGGGCATCGCCAAGATAAAGCACCCAACTGCCGTGCCATAGAGGTCGCCTGGCATGTTGTTGACGTGAGCGCCGGCGTGCCACATTCCATGATACCGCAGATCTTCCGGTCGATTGAACTGCGATTCGATGACGGCATCGCGAAGAGCCGGATAGGAACGCTTCCAGTCTTCGCCACCGGTTTGGTACAACGCTTGTCCCACGTAGTACAGTGTGTAGGCATCGAAAGGCAGGTGTCCGTTGTTTTTGTTCTTCTTTTCTTTCAACTTGGCGATTTCGGAGTGAATGACTTCCATATTCTTGGCAATTCGCCAGTCGTCGTACTGACCGAATTCCTGCAAACAGACGACCCCTGCCGCAGCCATTGCCAGCGAAGCCTTCCCGCCATGTCGCGTGTAGGTGAACTGCCCAGGGTACTTCTGTTGTTCCGCTTCCGAAGCGTCACGAGAGACGCCTTCGGGGCTGTAATGCTCGCGGACACTGCCGATAGCCAGGTCGACCACTTCAGGAGCGACTTCAATGCCGGTATCCATGGCGCTACGCAGGGCCTTGGCTTGCATCACCGCCAGGCTCAGGTCGTGACCATTGTCTCTGCGGACGGCGCGATAGTCCCACCCACCATCTTCGGCCTGGGTGAAAGCGATTAACTTCAGAGCGCGGTCCAGAACGGGGTTGATCCGCGAATCGTGGGTCATTCCGTGGGCTTGCCCCAGGACAAACGTGGTGAGTCCATGGTTGTACATGTCGCGCTGCGGATCGGCGACGTTCAGCAGCCCGGAAGGACGTGGGCTGGAAAGAATTTTGTTGATGGCCCGGTCAAGTGGTTGTCCATACTTGCCGCGCCCGGGAGCATGACCATCGGCCATGAATGCCAACGCGCCCATCCCAATCAGGCCGAGATCGTCCGATTCCCAGTCTCCATTGGGGCCCTGGTTTTGGGCCAGCCAGTTCAGGCCGCGCTCGAGCGCCTGGGTGCTTTCCGGCGTTACTTCCCACTCGCCTTCTGCCCAGGCGTGCGAACCGCAGGCTGCACTAAGCGTCAGGAGGGTTGATAAGAGCAAAATTCGGGAAAAGGACATCGCCTGGCCCAGGAAAAAGGGGGTGCGAGTAATTCATCCGCCAGCCGAACCTTTTTCGGAAATTAGCCGTGCCAGCGTCATCTCTAGGAAGCTATGGCCAGGGAAGCGAAATCGTTTCGCAAAAAATTGCCGGACGAGCAAAATTCGGAAGAAATGGGCCCGGTGCGTTTTCATCGGTTACCCGAGGCCGGCCAGGCTTATTGAACCACCATCAACCTGCGTTCATCCTTGTTCTGATCGTCGAATTGCCAGAGATACCATTGATCTGGCCCATAGAAGAGGGGGCCAGCCGCCGGCAACTCTTTGCCCGAAATCTCGATCGACTGAAGCGGCTTGACTTCGCCCGTATGGATATCCATACGCACTACCTGGATCGTTGCTTTTTGATCCTTTTCCGTGGGTGGCTGATGGGTCAGCCCTACGAGCGCATCTTGCGTGCGGTGCCACGACAGCAGATCCTTGGGCTTGGTTGTCTGTGACGACACCTTGCCACTGTCAGCCGCAACCAGCAGCCACTGTTCCGGCTCTTCGACTAGGAGCGTCTTTTCGTCGAGCATCTGAATCGACTGCACGTTGGTACCTGGCATGGTCCAGCGAAGTGTTCCGGTGGCGATGTCGAAGCACTCCAGGCGAAGCGTGCCCGCGTGGAAAGATATTGCCTGATTTCCTACGATCTCTATGTTACTCAATTGCTGCTTGGCCCAGCGAGAATCGATTTTTTGGGGAAAGGTCAACTGTTTACGGACCCACTGCAAGTGACCAGAGATATCGCACGACGCTAGAACACCTCCTAGGTCGATCAAGAGCTGTTCGCGATGGGGGACGACATGGCCGATGCCCCGATCAAACCACGTATCACGAATTCGAAACAGCGGGTGACTATCGAGGATCTCGCCGGTCGAAAGATCGACCCGCGAAAGACGCACGGCATAAGTCGACTGCGAAACCTCGCGCAGGGTCATTATCAGCACGCGCCCTTGCACGGAAATGGGATCGGTTGCCAGGACCATTTGGCCATCGAGGTTGGTTACCCAACGCTGGTCGCCTGATTCGCGGTCGAAGCCGTACAATGCGAAGCCCTTCTCGTGCAGCATTCGCGTGACAACCATGTCGCCAACCAATAGGGGAACGCACCGAGCATAAGGGTAGTCGTGTGCCTTGCCGCGGTCTTTGTCTTTCTCTGATCGTTTCCAGATTTCCTTATTGTCTTTCAGATCGAGTTTCCACAGTTCGAAACGATTCGAGAGGTAGGTCTGATCGCCGGTTGAGGTCATGCCCAAGGCCTGACCATGCCAATCGACTTTTGAATCACGCACGGCCGTCGGAACGCGTTCTTGCTCGCGTCCCCACGATCCCCTTAATACAATGTCGGTTGGCTGAAGCGATGCCGATTCGGGCCAGGTAGCCTGAGCCAATGGGTTGGTGTCTGCCGTCGCGTCTTCCTGCGAAGTGGCCTGGGCACTGCGGATGACGCTGGTTTCGTCGACTAGCGAATTCGCCGAAAGCGTTGTTGAACCAATGGAGATCGGCTCGGTGGTTTCGGCCTGGTCTCCCGACGGCAAGTGTCCCAGCATGAGCAGTCGAGCATCGACTTTCGACTTTAACTCACCTTCCGCCGAGCGAGCCGCTTTGATGTAGTGCTGCAGCGACGAGGCGAAATCACCGGACGATGTTGCTTGATCGCCAAGCCACAAATGAGCCTCCGCGGCGGCCTTAGTGTCGAAGAATTGGAGCGTCACCAGCTCGACAATCTTGCGATCGCCGCGCTGAATCGCGGAGTTCACACGCAACTGAGCTAGATCCGCGTGTTCCTTTTCCATTTGATGCTGCAGGGCCTCGTGATTCTGCACAGCCATTTGAATGGCGGCGGTCACCGAGAACAAATGGTCCGGGTCACTGCCAGACGGGGCTAAGCCTTCCGCGGCGGATTCAGGGATTTGCGTGATCAAACGGCAAGCGTCGGCAATTGCATCGCTTTCCAGGGCTGCGTTGAGTTCGGCGCTGATGTTGTACGCTTCCTTGCTGAGGTCTTCGACCAGCAACGAAGTCGATCGTCCTTCGGTCAGGTAGTCGACATCCTGGTTGGCGCGATTGGAGTGTCGAACGGCAATGCCGCCTGCCCAGTTGATGATGGGGAAGTCGCTGCGCATCTTGCGGGGGTCGTACGAATAGTAGCGACGCATCGTTTCGCAACTGTCGAGAATCTCGTTCCAGCGCTGCTGCTGGATCGCCATCAACATGGCTGCATTGAACCGTTCTTGCGAGAAGTATCCCATCGGGTCGCGGTTCATCGTCGGCAGATTGAGCAGTTCGCGGCGGAACGAGGCGTAATCGGGGCGATCTGGCGTGGATAGCTGCTCTTCATAGAGTTTGCCCAGTCGCTCTTCGCACCAACTGATGAAACGCTTCTCGTGGTAGTCGAGCGGCCACGTTCGCGTCAACGCGAGCATGTCCTTGATCACCTGCCGCTTGTCGGCGTTGCTTGAAGCGGCTTGCAGGGCCTCCTCGCTCAACTCGGTTATGTGATCGTATGAAGCATTCACGCCTGAGTAGCGACGCAGACGCGTGGCCAGATCAGCAGGCAGTTTCGATCCATCCGATAGCGTAAATGGCTCGCTGGCGTAAGGAGATTCCCCCAGCTCTTTCCAACTGACCTGATCGACTTTCTCCCAGTGTTCTTTGGGAAACAATCGCGTGAGCCCTGGTAGCTCGCGAACCACCATCTTCTGGAGCGTAAGGTGGTGCTCGCCTTCGACTTTGGCCGTCGAAATACCCACGTGGTTGTAGGCCCCTTTGGTGTCATTGTCTTCGCTGGAAAGCAGCGCCCAGTGTTCTCCATCGAGACTGATCCAGCCGCGAATCTGACCTCCACCGGCTAGCAGACGAACCCACACGTGCTGGCCAACTTGGGTTGCCGGATGTAGTAGTGGATTACGATCAACCTCGTGCAAAGCGTCCCAGATATACGAGAATCGCGCGTAGAGTTCGTCGGTCTTGCGATTGCGATTGAAGACGAGCCCGTCCTGCGGAGCCGGTACTTCCGCCGTTTCTCCTTCCTTAGGTGTCTTGGCCGGATGCGTCAAGAAAACCCCATGCGAATGATCGACGCCGGTGAGTTCTAGCTCGACCATACGCAGGCCATAACCGGGGATCGGTACACAGGCCCAGCTATGGTTCTCGGGATTCTTGCTGACGAGCGAAATCGAACCATCAGCGTTCTTTTCGAGCATTGCTTGCTCGGCCAGCTTCGACTGCCACGGGAGATCGGCTGGGCGATTGATCGCGACTTGCTGGGGATAAGCGGGTTGCGCTTCCGGTAGAGACTCGAGCGGCCACAGGTTCATGTGTCGGATGACCGATTCCCCTTCCACGTAAATGCGATCAGGCGACGAGGGGAGGGGAGTACGGATGACTTCGACGTCGCCACGATAGAAGACCAACTCGCTGGTTGCGTCATCGAAGAAGAACGCTATCGGCTGGTAGTGCCGCGCCGGGCCGCGATGCTCGCGGTAGCCATCGTTGGCTTGCAGCTTGAGGTTCTTCGGCTGGATGCCATCTTCCCCCGCAGTCATCGCATAAGCGTACCAGGGAGAGTAGTCGTGCTCGTGCCGAACGATCGAAACGCCTTGGTTTCCACAGTAGAAGTGAAATCGCACACGATGCAATTCAGACATCTCAAACCGCAACGCCGCCATCGATGGGAGCTGTCCCTTCAGACGAAACCAACCTTTCAGCTTTGTCTGCGGACGATCGCCGTCGCGGTACTCTTGGATTTCAGCCGGCAGTTTATCCGAAGCCTTCGTCAGCCAGGTGTCGAACTGTGAACGAGTTAACGAATCGCGACGATCTGCTTCGGGGAGCGATGTCAGATGGGCGAACGTCAAAGGAGCAACGTCACGCGGAACGAGTGTTTCCTGTTCGAAGGGCTGATCTTGCTCAACGGGTTCGGGATCGGCTGATGGTTCTTCGAGTTCAGTCGCGCCTGGGGACATGTCGCTATTGTTGGAATCCGATTTGCCAGGCATCGGTGAGGCACCGGGCATTTGATGCATTGGGTTATCGAGCGTGACGGGATTGATCTGTGCACCCTGCATGCCGAGTGATGGATCGTTGGTGGCGATGTCACTTGGCTCTGACGGAGCTTGGAGTTGATAGTAAACTCCCGCAACAATTCCAACGATCAGCAGCAAAGCAATCGCCAGGCTGAAGATCCAACGCGAGCCAGCGTTCTGACGCTGTTTACGCTGCATGACCTTTTGGACGAATTGATCCGGTGTGTCGCCAGAAGCGCCGAAGGCGTCGACCAGGTGATGGTCCATCTGTAGGCGTTCGGAAAGGGCGTCGCGCAGCTCAGGCGACTCCGGCAGCCGCGCGCGGAGGTGGCGAATTTGGTCGAGGGTGAGGTCGTCGATCGGGCTCTCTTGCACGAGCACGATCAGGTCTTGGTCATTCATCCGCAGCGGTCCGCGACTTTCGTGTGACGCAATCTTTGAGGGCCTGGCGGGCACGGAAAACGAGAAGCTTTACGGCTCCTTCGCTCCGCCGCATCTTTTCTGCGATCTGGGCCATCTTAAGGCGAGCGAAGTAGTGCATCTTGAGCGCTTCGTGGGCCGAACTGCCGAGCGTATCGATGCACGAATGAAGCCACCCATGAACGACGCGGTAGTCGGAGGTGTCGTCTTCGGTCAGGGCATCGAGTTCCAGGCATAGCTCGGTCCACTCGACTTCCTTGCGGCGTTTGTTGCGGCGAATGTGTTCCCGCAGAACGTTGCGGGCCACGCCTAACAGCCACGGTCGGACGGGGACGTCGCCGCGAAAACGAACTTTGCCGGCCAGGCATCGCAAAAAGACTTCCTGGCACAGGTCATCGGCATCGGTCGGGTCGACCATCCGCGAACGGAGGTAACCAAAGACAAACCCTTGCTGACGTTGCACGAATGTCCCGAGCGCTTCGCGGTCGTTGGATTGCAATGCCTGGATCAATAGCGCATCTTCTTCCGCAGCCTTGACGCGATCGTACTGCACAAAGGCGGATTCGGTTTGCGACGCGACATCTTGCGCGTCTGAAACCGTCTTTGTTGCGGAAGGGGGTAACGACATCGCGGAACTCGGGAGGACAATTGCGGGCTAGATCGCATCACCGATCGCAGGCGACCTTACTCAGAGGGAAGTCACCAACTTACGGCGCATGATTCCACTGAGGTGTGCACAGACCAATCATATAAGAAGTGGGACAAATCCCGCAAACGATTCGCCAGATTCTTAGGGTAGGAAAAATGAAAGCGGAGCCATCCGGGGGACGGCTCCGCATTTAATCGTTGCAACAATCATTCCGCAAATAGCGGAATTAGATCAGGTCAGCCCAACCTTCGCGGTACTTCGGCTTGATGATCTCGGCGACTTCCGGAGCGTTCTTGGCTTCCAGGTTCTTAGCATCCCATTCGATGACCTTACCCTTGCCCGATTCACCGGTGGTCCAAACCGACAGGTTACCCAGCAGGATGGTTTCCGACAGCGGACCGGCGTAGTTCGGGAAGTTCGACATAGGCTCAGGACCACCCTTGATACCGTCGACGAATTCCTTGAAGTGACCCGGCGAACGCGGAATCGATTCAGCGGGACCTTCGTAGTCCTTGTACTTTTCTTCTGGCAGCAAGTGGAACTTGGCACCGTAATCGTTTGGCGAGTAGATCTTGCCGGCCGAACCAAGCAGCAGGCTACCGCTGCTGGACAGCTTGCCACCGTCCAGTGGCAGGTCCTTGGTCAGTTCTGGCGATGGCAGCTTGCCGCCGTCGTACCAGTACATGGTGACCGGAGCACGACCGTTGAGTTCTGGGAACTCGAACTTGATCACCGACCACTTTGGATAAGTTTGGCCGTTGTGACCGGACGATTCGGCTTCAACCGAGACTGGGTCACGCAGGTTCAATGCCATGAAGGCCATGTTGAACGTATGGCAGGCCATGTCACCCAGAGCACCGGTACCGAAGTCCCACCAGCCACGCCACTTGAATGGGTGATAAGCGTCGGCATATTCGCGGTAAGGAGCTGGGCCGATGAACATTTCCCAATCCAGAGATTCTGGAATTGGCTGTGGTTCTGGCTTCGCGACACCTTGTGGCCAAACTGGACGGTTGGTCCAGACGTGAACTTCCTTCACATCGCCGATGCCGCCACCTTGGATGATTTCAGCAGCACGACGAACGCCACGTTCAGCCGTACCTTGGTTACCCATCTGAGTAACGACCTTATTTTCCTTGGCGATTTCGCCCAGGCGACGTGCTTCCCAGATGCTGTGGGTCAACGGCTTCTGCGTGAAGCAATGCTTGCCCATCTTCATGGCCATGGCCGAAGCTGGAGCGTGCGAGTGGTCTGGGGTACTGACGGTAACGGCGTCGATCTTGTCGCCCATTTCGGTCAGCATCGCGCGGTAGTCGGTGTATTGCTTCGCGTCGGGGAAGCGAGCACCCGCTTGTTCCAGGCGTTCTCGGTCGATGTCAACGATGGCCACCATGTTGCCGGCGCGGCCAGCGTCATTCGAGTCGCTCGAACCTTTACCGCCGATACCGATGCTGGCGAAGTTGATCTTTTCGTTGGGGGATTTCGTCTCTTGGGCCTGCACACCACCGGCAGCCCAGAAGCCGGCACCGGCCGCAGCCGTCAGCTTCATGAAGTTACGACGATTCTGATTCGAACGCATGTACTTATCTCCTCGTGGATTTGCAAAACCATTGCTTCCGGCGGGCCTTGTGCTCAAGAAAGAAATACAAAGCGGGCAAGACCGAAGAAGCGGTAATTGGCGAAAAAGGAAAGGCTGGAAAGGAACTAAGGTGGCAGGATGTGGCGACAAATCGGCCGTGACCGCACGCTCAGTGTAGACCCCTCGTGTGCCGCCTAAGTTGTCAACTTAGCGATTAGATAAGCTTTATGCAATCAAACCCGGCACAAAAATACAAGATAATCAGACTATTTTCCAATACAAAATCGGGAGAAGATCACGTCGAGTATGTCATCCGTATAGACAGCACCCACCACCTCAGAAAGCTGTCCTATAGCGTAACGGATCTCAGAAGCGATCAATTCCTCGGAGTGATATCCCGCGATGCCCTCCAAGCAGGTGGTTAGCGCACCCAGCGTTTGTTCAATCGCCCCCAGGCAGCGGACTGCCGAGCTGGGAACCAAGGTATCTTCCGTTAGTTCCATTTCCCTAAGCTTATTGGCAATGGCTTGTTGCAGTGATGCCACGCCGCTGCCTGTCTTGGCGCTGGTCGCATACGCGGCAAATGGCGGACAGCCTGATTCCGGAGTGTCGCACTTGGTGGCGACGATGAGCAACTGATCGGCTGGAATTCGTTGGCTAAGTTCGCGGTCTTGTGCCGACATCCCAGCTTCTGCATCGACGCAGAGAATGCCGATGTCGCAATCCTCGGTGGCGAATCGGGTTTGATCGGCCATAAATTTTCGGATGACGTCGCCGTCCTCGACCGCTTCGTGCCCAGCCGTATCGACCAATTGAACGTCGATGTTCTCGCAGCACACATCGCGGGTAATGAAGTCACGTGTGGTCCCTGAGATGGGGGAGGTAATCGCCTCGTCCGAGCCAGCGATCGCATTGAACAGGCTGCTCTTGCCGGCATTGGGCAGACCAAGCAGGACGACCTTGGGTAGCGCCTGGTTGGTCGACCGCGTTCGTATCTGATCGCGAAGCTGCGCAAGCGAGTCGTAGATTTCGGTGACGCGTCGCTGAAGCTCTTCCATCTCGATGAACTCGATGTCTTCTTCGACGAAGTCGAGTCCCGCTTCCAGTAGTGCCAACAGTTCGATCAAGTCATTGCGTGCGTTTTGCAGCGGGCCGGAAAGTCCGCCAGAGAGTTGCCGCAGTGCCGATTGAAATCGCTGCTCGCCGTGGGCGTCGATCACGCCGAGCACCGCTTCAGCCTGGGTAAGATCAAGCCGGCCGGCCAGAAAGGCCCGCATAGTGAACTCGCCTGGTTGAGCCAAACGAGCACCAGCGCGACGCAAGTCCAGCAGAACCAGGTCGGCGAGTGCACGGCTGCCGGGAAGATGGATTTCGACCTGCGGCTGTTTTGTGTAGCTGCGCGAGGTGGGCCAGATCCAAAAGTCGGCCAGCAGTCTACGCTCACCTGGCAGGCAAATCTCCAAGGGGATGACTTGCGATGTGGTGAATGTCGCCGCGTCTGGCTTGGTCGTTACGCTGAGTGCCAAGCAGACCGCGTTGGCTCCGCTCAGGCGAATAATCGACCTGCCACCGATGCCCGGCGCGGACGAAATCGCGACGATCGTTTGTTCCAGGTCCATAGCTTGGCAGCGCAACGCAAGTCGCTACTTTTTCTTCTTCGTCTGGCGGACTTTCGGCTGCTTGATCTCTTCCTTCTTGGCCTCGATCACCACAGGGATGTTCTTCGGTTTAGGAAGCAGCTTTCGTTCGACGATGCCCCAGATGCTGGAGGTGATGAAGTAGATACATAGCCCCGAGGGGACTTTGAAGAACATGACACCCATGAAGATCATCATGATGGTCATGATCCGCTGCTGCATCGCTTGTTGTTCGTCTTGCGGCGGCGGCATGAATAGTTTCTGCTGCACCAGGAACAACGCCACCGTGATCAGCGGCAAAATGTTGAGGTACGGACCCAAGCTGAGGAAGCCGGTTGGACGCGTGATAAACTCTGGCATCCAATCGCCCCAGTACAGCAGTTGGTCGGGAGCGGCCAGGTTAGAGGCCCACGACATACCAGGAATCAGCGGCGCTTGACGCAGTTGGAAGTCGACTGCCAGGGCGCGGTACAGACCAAGGAAGATCGGCAACTGGATGAACATCATCAAGCAGCCGCCCACCGGGTTGAAGTTGTGCTTTTTGAACAGATCCTGTTGAGCCTTCAATCGGCCTTCGGGATCGTCTTTGTATTGGTCGCTGATTCGCTTAATTTCAGGAGCCAGAGCCTGCTGTATCTGCATGTTCTTAGCCTGCTTGCGGCTAATCGGATGCATCGCACCACGCACCATCAGTGTCAGCACGATGATCGCCAGGCCGTAGCTTCCCAGCACCGAGTACAACGCATGCAGCACAACTAGCAGAATCGACGAGACGGGGCTGAACCAGCCGTAATACTCAACCTTACCCAGGCCGTAATGCTTCAACACGTCGGTCTTTTTCGGACCGGCGAAGATACGGAACTTCTGGTTCACCGTTTGACCGCCGGCGATCGGATAGGCTCGGCTTTGCAGCGTAAACGTGCAGTCCGTTTTCGGTTCGTACGAGTCATCGATCGGGGCAATCGGAGCCCCGGTTGCCTGGGCGAGGTCGATTGAAGTCGAGCTGTTCTCGTGATCCAGAATCAGCGAGCTATTGAAGTACTGTGCGTCGACGCCAGCAAACTTGGTTTTGACATTGCTGTCTAAGTTGTAGAGGGGCGTCTGCGGATCGGCACCTTCCTTCTGGGCACGTTCCACCAGGTCGTAAACGGTAAACAACCGGAAGTCGCTCCCATCTTCCGATTCCCATGTCACGTCGCGGATACCAGCGGTACCGAAGCCGTGGCTGATCTTGTGGGCGTACCACCAACCTTCCAGGGGCAAGCCTGTCGGTCCGAGTTGTTTGTAAGCGACACTGAGCGAATCTTCCGACTCGTTATGAATTTCCAGGTCGTAGTCGATATGAAATCCTTCCGCGTCGGTCATCTCTTCGGTGACCTTGGGCAGTTTGAATTTCTTCACCAGTCGCAGCTTGCGATTGTCTCCCAGTTGCTTCAGATCGCTGGGGAACAATGTCATCTCGAAATGAACTTCGTCTTCCGAAACCTGTGTGGTCTTCCAGTTGCCATCGATCAGCGAAGGAATTCCTTTGATCTCGGCCAGGCTCTTGTACTGGGCATTGCCTTCGCGTGCCGTGAGCGACCCAATCTGAGCGAGCGTCGTCAGATAGGCTGGTGGGTGCACAAATTCCTGGGGCAGGCCGTTAGGACCGGTGATTTTGGAAACATCCGGCTTGATGACCTCAACCGGGTGTTTACGAAGCGCGACCGTAAAGGCGATCTTCTTGGCGGCTTCCCCTTCGGCGGCAGCAGGGCGTTCGACGGTGACCTGAATCTCACCACGCGGCTTTGTGCCGCGCATCACCTCTTGAAAGCTCTTGATATCGGTGACGACCTGATCATTGATCGAAACGATCGTATCGCCAACCTTCAGCCCTGCTTCAACCCCTTCGGTTTTGGCGACGGCCTGAGCCGCTGGCGTGCCGGGACCGATGACATTGATCTTCACGCCGTGGCCGTCGGTCTCGTCGAAGGCCAGCTGGCCAAGGTAGCCACCGTCGTCGTCGTGCTCGTAGCTTTGATAGTTGGGGTTACTCAGTTCAACGCGGTGAACCGAAGCTCCCTTCGAATCGAGCGTCACAAGCATGCGGTATCCGTCTTCGGGATTCACCGAACCTAGCGTCGCGAACTGGCGGTCGTAAGTGACCTTGTCCGCTTCGACAGGGGCATCGTTTTCATCACCGGGCTTGCCAATCTTGGGGGCATTGGCATCGGTGTCGACTTCGACCAGATCCTCTCGCGCATCTTCCGGCTTCTCCTCTGGCTTGTTCATATTGCTCAGAAGGTTGAAAGTCAGCAGCAGCGATGCGGCAAGAAAGATGAACGTGATGTGGCGCCGTTCCACGAGCGAAAGTCCTTGCGATGAAAACTAAAAAGGAATCTACCGAATCATTCAAAAATGACAGGGTGGTCATGATAGCTGGTCCGAGCTGCTTCCTAAGAGGGTGATTTTCCCCTTACCAGCGAGGTACCGCGTGTCAACCAATCCGCCCTATTCTCGCTTTTAAGTGCGGTCTTGGAAACGCCACAAGGCTTCTTCGTCGGCAGATACGCGACATTTGCCGAAAAACGGGTGAGTTAGGCAATATATCGCGAAAAGAAATTCGAGATTCACCCAGCGGTTGGGAGCTAGTGTCCCTCATAGAGACGCTCGCCTTGAGAGTCGTCCAACTCGTCGATACCGCGGATTTTGTTGGCGACTGTGTCGATGCAGTACTCGACCCGGCGAAACTGGACCGTCTTCTCGTCCACAATCACGTAACAACTACGCGGGTTACCGTCGCGTGGCTGGCCGACACTGCCGACGTTGATCATCGCCTTGTCGCCGTTGAAGTGGTACGTGCTGTTCTCGAAATCGGTCGGGCTCATGAACTGGGCCGACTCGTAAAACACGCCAGGAACGTGCGTGTGACCTTGAAAGCATACGTTCGGAACCAGCGCGAAAATCTTCTCGAGCTTCTTCGGATTGTAGATGTCTTCTGGGAAGACGTACTCGCACAGCGGATTTCGAGCCGAACCATGCACGAACAAGCGGTTCTCTTCGGTATGCGTCCGTGGCAAGCCACACAAAAAGTGCCAACGGCTAAGGGTTGAGTCCTGGTCTTCGCCACTTTCCAGCTGCTTCCGCGTCCAGAAGATGGCCTGTTCGGCACCGTGGCTGAAACCTTCCGGATCGAACAGGGCAGCCTGATCGTGGTTGCCCAAGATGCACAGATCGAACGTGCGAACGATGTCGACGCATTCCCGCGGGTTCGGGCCATAGCCTACGACATCCCCCAGGCAAAAAATGCGATCGACTTTTTGCGACTCAATATCTTTCAGAACGGCCTGAAGGGCATCGAGGTTGCCATGTATGTCGCTGACAACTGCAGTTTTCATCGTTGTCTCGATCTTGCTGAATGCTGATTCGCCATGCGAGAAGGTCCAGCGTTGTTAGCGACCATCTCGCAGCCGGTCACCCAGCATGTTGTCTAACTGAGGCGTGTCGTAGATCTTCTTTGCCGTGACTTCGGTGTCGTATTCCACACGGCGGAAGACGATCGATTCGTCCGTAAGAATCACATAGCACGACCGCGGATCACCATCGCGCGGCTGGCCGACGCTACCGACATTGAACAATGCCTTCTCGTCGCCAAATCGGTACTCGTGATCGCACTCGTCGGGGCCGAAGAACTCCAGGCTCGGCGTAAACACGCCAGGGATGTGCGTATGACCTTGGAAGCTGAACTGCTCGACGCGCTCGAACAGGTTCTCCATCTTCCGCTGGTTGTAAACGTCTTCCGGGAAGACGTATTCGTTAGTTGGATCACGAGGCGAACCATGCACGTACAGCCGATTCGGCTCGACGTGCGTTCGCGGAAGCTCACCCAGGAAGTCCCATCGCTCGTTCACGGCAGCAGCACCGCCAGACGAGTTGTCGATCTGATCGCGCGTCCACAGAATGGCGCGGAATGCGACCGGGTTGAATCCTTCCGGGTCGAATAGTGCAGCCTGGTCATGGTTGCCAAGCAGGCACATGGCGCACTTGCGTCGAACCATGTCCAAGCACTCGACCGGGTTGGGGCCGTAGCCGATGACATCGCCCAGGCAGTAAATCTCGCTGATTCCTTGCTGGCGAATGTCGTCCAAGACCGCGTTCAAGGCTTCCAAGTTACCGTGGATGTCGCTGATGAGGGCACGTTTCACGCCCGACTACCTTTCCGATTTTCAAGGTCTGGAGTCGATCCCACTGCCCTAATGCAAAACATTCGTATTTTGCCCTGGCAGGGGTCAGTAAGTAGGGAAGCCGTCGCAACCTGATATAGGATATAAATTTAGGTGGCAGGTGTCCGGCGGTCAAGATAACCCAAAGACAATGCTGGCAGTCCCCCCCACCATTGCCCCAGGCCAGCTGCCAACTCGATTGCCTGACCGACATCAGGTAAGATCGGCGAAAATAACCTTTGGTCGCCAATCCATTCTATTGATGGTAATCCGCGATCGCCCCTGTCCCTACCCGGTTAGAGGAATTCGCCATTTGAAAACGCTCGCCATCGATACCTCGACCCGGCAAAGCTCGCTCGCCTTGTTCCAGGGCAGCGAACTGATAGTCGCCCAGTGGCTGGACCCCACCTTGCCCACCACCCAGGCTATCACCCCGCTGATGCAGCAACTGGTCGACGAGGCTGGCTGGAAGCCGACCGACCTGCAGCTGGTGATCGTTGCCCAGGGGCCCGGTTCTTTTACGGGGCTTCGGATTGGCGTAATGACCGCTAAGACAATTGCTTACGTCGCCGGTGCAACGACCGTTGGGGTGAATACATTGAGGGCCATTGCTCACCGCTGCGACGACAATGTCTCGCGCCTGCACGTAGTGATGGACGCCCAGAGGAAGCAGTTCTTCCATGCCGCCTGCGATCGGGACGACACCGGGAAGTATGTCGAAGTACAATCGACGCAAATCGTGGATGACAAAGAGTTTATGGCCTCGTTGAACCCAGGCGAATCGATCACCGGCCCCGGCCTGAAGAACAAACTTTCGCTGGTACCGGAAGGGGTTCGTGTGGTCGACGAGAACGAATGGGCCCCGACCGCCGAAGCCGTGGGCCGCGTCGGTATCACCGATTTCCTGGCCGGACGCTACGACGATTTCTGGTCGTTGAACCCCAATTACTACCGCAAAAGCGCAGCCGAAGAAAAACTGGAAAGCGAAGCCTAGCTCCCTTATGTCCCACTTACTTCTTGATCGCCAACATGGCATCCTTCGCGGCATCGATCGTTTTCGCGATATCCGCGTCGGAATGAGCGGCCGAAACGAATAGTGCTTCGTACTGGCTGCACGGCAGGTAGATCCCTCGTTCGATCATTTCCCAGAAGTACTTCCCGTAGCGGGCCGTGTCGCACTTCGCGGCGTCGTCCCAGCTGCGGACGGGCTCGTTGTGGAAAAAGAGGGTCAGCATGCTGCCCACGCGGCCGGTGACCGTCGGAATGCCTGCTTCGGCAGCCGCGGCAGTCAGGCCCTGTTCCAGTAGCTGGGTGTGCGAGTCGAGTTGTGGATACGGGTTCGTATCTTTCAGCGTCTGTAGCGTCGCAATTCCCGCCGCGGTTGCCAGCGGATTACCGCTGAGCGTGCCTGCCTGATAGACTTCGCCGGCTGGCATGATGTGTCCCATGATATCGGCTCGCCCACCATAGGCCCCGATCGGTAGCCCGCCACCGACGATTTTACCCAGCGTCGTCAGGTCCGGCTTAATGCCGAACAACTGCTGAGCCCCACCCATCGCGACGCGGAAGCCGGTCATCACTTCGTCCATGATCATCACCGCGCCGTAGTGATCGCAGTGCTCGCGGATTTTTTCCAGAAAGCCTGGCATCGGCGGGACGCAGCCCATGTTGCCAACGACCGGCTCGAAGATCACGCCGGCGATCTCGTCAGGGTGCTCGGCGAACAATTGGTCGAGGGCTTCAAGGTTGTTATAAGGTAGCACAATCGTGTCCTGCGCGGTCCCCGGTGTCACGCCTGGCGAGTTCGGCACGCCGAGGGTCGCCGCCGCGCTGCCAGCGGCCACCAATAGGCTATCGACGTGACCGTGATAGTTGCCGGCGAACTTGACAATCTTGTTTCGCCCCGTGAAACCACGCGCCAGGCGGATGGCGCTCATGGTCGCCTCGGTTCCGCTGTTGACCAGGCGAACCTGTTCGACGGAAGGGACCAGCTCGATGATCAGTTCGGCCAGCCCGTTCTCGCGCTCGGTGGGGGCCCCGAAGCTGGTCCCCTGATCCACGGCCGCATGCAAGGCCTCGCGAACTGCCGGGTGCAAATGCCCCAGAATCATTGGCCCCCACGACCCGATATAGTCGATGTACTGGTTCCCATCGACATCAACGAGGTAAGCCCCCTGGCCCCGCTCAAACACAATCGGCTCGCCCCCAACACCCCCAAAAGCCCGAGCCGGAGAATTCACCCCACCCGGCATCAAATGCTTGGCTCGAGCAAAAACTTCATGGCTCTTAGTGCGTGACATGGTTTTGGTCCCTGTGGGCTGAAGATCTTGAGGGGTGAGGTGCTCCTTATGTTTTAGCAGAAGGGGAGGGTGGGGGATAACCGGTGGCGGGGCGGATTTGTTGCATGCAATTTGGCATGAACGCTGCGAAACACGGGTGCCATGCCCACGTCCACGTGGGCATGGCTTCGGCAATCAAGAAATCCTAGGAATCGTCAATCGACGTTATTGGGTGGATTTCTTATATCCAACCGCGTTTCCTGTACGAACCCACAGGCTCACGTGGACGTGGGCATGGCACCCTGCCAAAACCACATGGCAATTGGCCCGCCAACCGCCGCCGGTTATGCTGGGTTTCAACCCTAGGCTCAATCTATCCGGGAGCTTACCGTGATCTTCATCATCATCCCAATCGCGTTCGTAACCATTGGCGGTTCCCTCATGTTTGCCTTTGCGGCGATCGGTGGGTGGCGGGATTTGGCCAGGCGGTATCCGGCGGAAGAAAAGCCGGAGGGGGAGTATTACCATTTCCGCAGTGGCAGCTTCAGCGGGATTGGCTATAAGAATGTGTTGACCGTGGGGGTTTGCGACGACGGGCTCTACCTGGCCGTCTTCTTTTTGTTTCGCGTCGCGCACCCGCCCTTGTTCCTTCCTTGGTCGGAAGTGACGGGGGGGCACGTCGTTCGCTTGTTCTCGTGGAGTGCCTGTAACGTGACGATTGGCCCCAGCGAGCGCATCCGCGTGACGCTTCCCATCGAGGCCATGCAGTTCATACACGATAAGATGGGTGTTGAAGTACAGGCCCTGGATACGCCTGAATGATAAAGGGGCAGGCATGTCGTCCAAGTGCGAAAGTATAAATTGCTCCAATACTTCTCGTGTAATCACGGCCGAGCTTCTCTTGGCCAAGCGTGAGCCTCGCGCGTGCCAATCACGAAAATCTAACCGGCACGGAGTTGGCACGCTGGCTCTGGGAAATTAAGATTTCTGACGTCGGCTGGTGAGACATCGGTTCGCGAAGTAATGGGGCCTTGGCGGCCTTTGGGCATCGCGACTTAAGTCATTTGCGGCGTGCTTGTTGCGTGACGCAGCGCGGGGTTTACTGGTTCTCCGCACCAACTGGCGACCTCTCTGCTTGGGTTGTTGTATGGGATGGGCACTTCCCCCAACGCGTCGGTCGTATCCTGTCCGGGGCGAGTTTGTTAAGTTTCTTCGCGAGCGTCGGGGCTGGACGCAGGATGATTTCGCCAAGATCTGTGGCTACTCGGAACGCTTGATTCGCAAAGCTGAGGGCTCTGACAGTTTAAGCCCCGAAGCGATCGCTGACATGGCCGAAGCTCTTAGTAACGATGGGGCGCAGGTCTTTCCCGAGGATCTCGTTTCCGATCCTCTAGCGGCGGCCAAACTGTTTATCGAAAGCTATGACCTGCACGAACAGGCGATGCTCTCGCATTGCGGACATGTCCTGGCCGACGACGTTGTCCTGTGGTGTGCCGGTGCCGAGCAGGGGATTCCGTTTGCGGGTACGTTTCACGGACTGGCAGGCCTGCAAGAGTGGCTCGACCGTTTCTTTTCCATCATCAAACGCCCCGCCCGCGGCGTGATGAAGCCGACATATTCGCTCGCCGGAAATGAGGTGATCGCCAAGTACGAAGAGCCTACCTCCGTCAACGGTGTCCCTGGCGATCCTCTATGGATTGTGAATATCACCAAGTTCGAGCGGGGCAAAATCATCCGCATCGAAAACTATTTTGATACCTACACGGGGCAAAACGCGATGAACGCCCACGGCGGCCTGCCTGATTCCGATGGGTGAGCCGGGTGCCATCACACCTGGCTCAGATCGACTTCCAACTGGTGCCCGGTGAGCCATAGGTTTTCCAGCCATACCATGCTCTCGGCCACCGAGCAGGTCTCGCTTTGAATGGCCAATTGCCAGTGCTCGATCGCCGGGCGAACGATCACGTAATTCAGCGTGCTGTGGATCAGCACCATGTCGGCGACTGTTTCCAACTGGTCGTCGTCAACCGTGTACTCTTCGCGGTACCCTCGCACCAGCAGGCCCAGGCACTCGCCGGCTTTCTTCGGCGAAGCATCCGGCACGCTGATACTGGGGAAGTAGTACCGGGCAAACAGCAGCGTCGCGAAATCCATCGTTCGCCAACCATAGCACCCGAGGTCGAAGTCGATGATCTCGATGCGGCCGGCATCGACCAGAAAGTTGCCTGCGTGAATGTCGCGATGCACCAGACCGTAATGTCGCGGCTGCGTCGGCCGTTGGCGAATGGTCCTAATGAAGGTTCTCATTACATCGACCACGTCGGCGTTGTAGGCCGGCAGCAGCGGATTGGGGAAGTGCGTTTCCTCGACGTCGTACCACTGCTTGCGGTCTTTGTTAGAGGGCAGATGGAACTCGTCAGAGAGACGATGGATGCGGCCAATCTGCCGTCCCAGGTCCAGCAGCAACTGATCGTTCCACTCGTCGATTGAGTTTTTGTGCAGGTGTTTGCCAGGGAAACGCTCGAAGCAGGCCACATGCAACACGGCGTCGTCGTGCTCGATCGTTTCGAGCAGTTCGCCTCGTTTGGAAGGAATCGGATGGGTCACCATGCAGCCGTTTTTCCGCAGATGAGCCAGCCACAGTAGTTCAGCCCATAGCTCCGCATCGCTACGAACGGCCCCATCCGAGATCCGCACAATTACCGGTGCCCCTTCGTGGGTTTCGGTGCCATAGACGTGATTGATCCCATCACGAATCAGCGACGTCTTTTCGAGCACCAACCCCCAATGATCGACGCACTGGGCCAATGCATCGTGATAGGCAGACGAATCATCGACAGGCAAATGATTAGGGTCCACAGATCACTCCTGGCAGTCTGCTGGGTTGGCCGAGTTGGGGATGGCATTGATGATAAGCCAATGCCTGCGACGGGGGAAGGTTTTGGTGGGGGCCTGCGGTTTCTGGGTATCAACAACCCAACCAACCCGTTAAAATTCATCCAACGCTCGTCGTTCGATCTCCGTTTACATACCGTCGCGATCCGCACCACGGAAGTCTGGGTGGCGATTGCGGGGGAGGATCCCCTTTCTACCTTGGCATTGGAGTGCCCATGGCTACCGTATCGCGTGTGCCGCTGCGTCAGGAGAGACCGCCAGGGTCGGTTCCTTCGAAAATCTGGTGGCCTTATGTCATCGGGATTGGCGGGATGCATGTACTAGCGCTGTTGGCGCTTTGGCCCTGGCTATTTAGCTGGTCTGGCGTAGCTGCCGTGGTGATTGGGCATCACTTGTTCGGCATGCTGGGGATGACGGTCGGGTACCATCGTTTGCTGACGCATCGCAGCTTTCAGTGTCCGCGGTGGCTCGAACGTACGCTGGCTATCTTGGGGGTGTGTTGTCTGCAAGATACGCCGGCCCGCTGGGTGGCGACGCATCGGCTGCATCATCAGCACTCGGATCAAACACACGATCCGCATAGCCCGCTGGTCAATTTCCTGTGGGGGCAAATGGGCTGGCTAATGGTGAATAACCGTGATGTGAACCGTCTTTCGCACTTGGAAAAGTACGCCAAGGACTTGATGCGCGATCCGTTTTACATGTGGCTCGAACGCTCGCACCATGGGCTGCTGGTGGTCGCGGCCCATGTGGTGGCGATCTTTTGCTTGGGCGCAGGCATCGGTTGGCTGACTGGCGGACCAGGCGAGGTGCTGCGCATGGGACTGAGCCTGGTGGTATGGGGCGTCGCCGTGCGGACGGTCTTCGTGTGGCACGTGACGTGGGCGGTCAACTCACTGACGCACTTGTGGGGCTACCAAACGTATGCCACCAGCGATAACAGCCGCAACAATTGGTTGGTCGGCTTGCTGGCCCACGGCGAAGGGTGGCACAACAATCATCACGCTCTTCCGACGGCCGCGGCCCATGGGCGAAAGTGGTGGGAGTTCGATCTTTCGTACCGCGTGATTTGGACGCTGGAACGCTTGGGGCTGGCCTGGAATGTCTCGCGCCCCGATGCTCGTAGCGAGCGAATCCTGGCACCGGAAAGTGGCGGGTAACGAATCAGGCGAGAAGCTCTCATCGGACAGGTGAAATGCTCGACTGGCTTCTAACGTTCTGTTTTCTGGCTGTGTTTTTGAGCGTTGCGACGTGATCGTGGCTCGCATTTCGAAAAGCCAGTGACCTACGCTGGGGCGTGTCCATCTCGTGCTTTGCCTGCTTGCCGCGCTGGTGATTGTCGTGGGGCAAATCTTCTTTTCGTAGCAAAAGTGCTTGCTTCTTTCCGGCAAGTTGGCTGCACCCCCATTATTTGTGGCATAGGCTAGTAGTGGCCTGTGAGTTTCGCCTTCGGCTTGGGCGATCGGGCCGCTCTTTTCTGAAGCTTGTCATAACGGAGCCTGCCGATGGGTGCTATCCGTACGCTGATCGTCTGTAGCCTGGTATGGGTAGGGCTCTGCTCCTCTGTGCGAGCCGACGAAACGAGAACCTGGGTCGATACCAACGGCAACCAGGTACCCGGCGAACTGGTCGAGGTAACCGATGACGAGATGGTTGTACTGCGGGTTGGTGAAGAAGAAGTCTCGATTCCGCTCTTGGTATTCTCGGTACAGGATCGAACTTACCTCCACGAGCAGTTGCCAGATAAAGTCAAGAAACCCACGGAACAAGAGGTTCAGGCCGCGAAGAAGTCAACACAATCTAAGCCGAATAACAAGAAATCAAAGCAGCAGTTAACTGGGGCCGATCTCTACCAGCCGCCCCGCAAGAATCAAAACTATTACCTCGAGTATTATTGCAGCGTCTGCTACGGTGAACTTTCGTCGAAGTCCGGCGTAGGAACCGTCTGCCCTCACTGCGGCAGCTTGATCATGGGGGAGGAAGATGAACACGGCAACCTGGTACGTGGGAGCCGACCTCCCTGGTTCGCGAATATCCCGGTGCGTTTGATTGGTTTTTTGGTCTTCATGGTGGTCAGCACGGCCTGGAAGTTTCGTCGCTTCATCCCGGTGGGTTAGCGCATAAAAAAATCAGGCCTCTGGTGAAAGAAGCCTGATCCATTCCATGTTATTGGCTTGCAAGTAACTGCTACTTCGCTTCGGTCTTCTTGGCGTCAGCGACCGCGAAGCCCGCCTTTTCCCAGGCTTCTTCACCGAACAGTGTCGTCAGCTGTTCGTCCCCTTCTAGCCCTTCCGCTTTGCCCTTGCAGTTGTTGCAGCAAAACTTAATCGTCGCACCATTCACGGTCAGTTCGGTCTTCATCGGACCACCGGTGAAGGGGCAGTGTTCCTGCTTGGCTTGTTGGGTGGCGACCAGTTGCAGGTTGCCCTTGGCCATCACCGCTTTGTCTTTGGCTTCCAGCTTCTTGGCGAAACCCTTGGGGCAGTTGTCGCAACAAAAGAAGACTTTGCCACCTTTGTAATCAAGCGACTTTTCAGCCTTGGCAGCGGCCTTGGGATTCATGATGCACTTGACCCCTTCCAGGTTAATTTCAGCCGCGACCAGGGAAACGGTCGCCACTGCCAGAAGGGCCAAACCGGCGATTAGAAAACGAGCTTTCATCGGAAAGATCCTTTCGCAGGAGGGAGTAGAGCGCAGACAATGACTTCGTTAATTGCCCACATTATCAACTTTTGAGAAGAGCCTGGTCAAGAAAAACTGGGGGATTTAGCGGGAAAGTAGACCGTAGTTCGGATCTGTTACGAACCACTGAGACTGAGCTGGTTCTTTAAGAACTTCAGCATCGTGCCGTTGGTCTCCTTGTGATACTTACCCAGGTTGTGGTTCGTATCTTTCAGCACGATCACTTGGTGCGGGATCTCTTGTTCGTCGAGCACGGCTTTCAGTAGCTTGAACGCATCCGGCCGATCCTGGTCGCCGTTGATCGTCAACAGCGCGTAATTGTTCGCTTTCAGCTTGTCGCTGTTTTGCTTGGCGACGGTCAATAGCGGGCTTTCTTCGCCGCTCCCTCGAAATGACAATGCACCACCCCAACTGCCAGCTCCGCAGAAGAGGTCGGGGTGGTTGAGCGAGAGGTGCACCGAGCCGGCACCCCCCATCGAGAATCCGCAGATTGCCCTCCCCGATGCTTTAGTCTGAGTCGGATAGTCTTGGTCGACCAGGGGAATCAGTTCGTCGACGATCGTCTTCTCGACTTCGTCGCGGTACCCGCTCATGCCGCCGTTGGGAAAGACACAGATCGCCGCCGGGAACTTGCCACTGCGAATCGCGCCGGCAACTTGCGAGGCGAATCCGGCGGCGTCCGATTTTTCGCTTCCGCCAGCTCCGTGTAGGAAATACACCACCGGGTAGCGCGTCTGGCCGCTGGTATCCATATTCGGTGGTGTCCAAACGACGTAGCCGACTTCGTGGCCGAGCGACTTGCTTTCGAGCACCTTGTGTACCAGGCCAGGCATGTTGGGGATGTCAGGGTTTACCCACGTAACCTCGCGCCGCGGACGCTGGGCTGTGGCGATGGAAGTCATGCCGAAAGCAAGTAGCAAGGCAAATAACGAAAGCGAACGGATCGTCATCGTGGATCACCTGATTGGGAAGAGTGAGCGGGAAGAGAGACGGAGGTTGCACATCCAGCGTAACGAGAAAACGAATTAATCCTGACAAAAAACTTGACGGGATCAATAAGTGAGTCGGTGAATCTTCTAAATCCTATCTGAAAACTGTTGGTTTTCACTCCGTCGGTACGTTATAAGATTGCCAGCCTCCGAAGTGTTGGTTCCTACGCCACGGCGGCCTATCCTGCTCGCCCCCTTTTCATGCCTTGTCTCTGACCTTCAATTCTCAGGAGTCAACGTGAAACCAGTTACTTTGCGACAGCGGCTGCGATACCAATTCGATACGTTCATCTCCAAAGGAGGTGGCTCGATCTTTGTGAGCCTGGTGGTGGTGTTCCTGGTGCTGTTTGCCGTGCTCGCCGGCCTACGCGGCCTGAGCATGTTGATCGAACCGACCGGCGTTTCGCACGAGACCCACAACTCGTTTCTTGGCCAGGTCTACATCATCTTTCTGGAGTTGACCGACCCCGGCAACATGAACCAAGACAAGTTCTCTTCGCCGCTGGTCAAGGTCTCTGGCGTGCTGGCCGGGCTGGCCGGCGTGATCATTCTGTCGATGCTGATCGCGTTCATCACGACAGCGCTCGATCAGAAACTGGCCGAACTCCGCAAAGGCTTCTCGCGCGTGATCGAAGAGGACCACACGCTGATTCTCGGTTGGAATCATCGCGTGCCAGAGATCATTCGCGAGCTGGTGATTGCCAACGAAAGTAAACGCGACGCCTGCGTGGTGATCCTGGCCGATGTTCCTAAGGAAGAGATGGATGACTTCTTAAGCATCAACGTCACCAATCGCTGCACGACACGTATCGTGACCCGCAGCGGGAAGCCCTCGGCGAAGTTGAACCTGGAAATGGTTTCGCTACCGACCAGCAAGAGCGTGGTGGTGCTGGCCTCGTGCCCGGAAGCGGCGAACGATGCGGAAAAAGCGGCCAGCGATATTCGCACGATCAAAACGATTCTCGGCGTGATGGCCTCGCGCGAGGAAGGGGAAGAGGGAGAACTCAATATCGTCGCCGAACTCTTCTTCGAACGCAGCCGCACTATTGCCCAGGACATCTCGCCGGAGGTCACGGCGATCGACGGGCAAGAGATTTTGGCGAAGCTGCTGGTGCAGACGAGCCGTTCGCTGGGGCTCAGCGTGGTGTATGCCGAGATGCTTTCGTTCGATGGGTGCGAGCTTTACTTTCATCAGGCAGCGTGGAACGGCATCACCTTTGGCGAGGTGCTGTATCACTTCCCTGATGGGGTGCCGATTGGACTGCGACATGCCGACGGAACGGTGGTCATCAATCCCGAGGCCGACCTGAAGCTGGCCGATGGCGATGATATTTTGATTCTGGCCGAAGACGATTCGACGATCGACTTTGTGAAAGACGCCGTCGCCAAGCCCAAGGGATTGAAATTGGTCGAAGGCAAGAAGAGCGAGCAGTCGGTCGAGCGGGAACTGCTCATCGGCTGGAACGAAAAGCTGCCGCTGATTGTTCGCGAATACGCTGACTACGTCCAGGCGGGCTCGCAAATCGATATCATGCTACGGGAAGCGACCGATGCGATTCGCAAGACCGTAGAGCAACTGGATGCCGAGCTCGACAACTTAACCATTCGCCTGATCGACGGGAACCCAACCGACATCCCGACGCTGACCGCCATCGAGCCGTTTCATTACGACAACATTATCATCCTCAGTTCAGGCGACGTCGAAGCCGATTCGGAAACGTCTGACTCGGAGACGATCGTCATCCTGATTCTGCTGCGGAAGATCTTCTCGGAAGCTGGGGACGGCATCGACACGACCAAGACCAAGATCATCACCGAGGTGATGGACTCTGACAATCAAGAGCTGGTCGCCAGGGCAGGGGTGCACGACTTCATCATCTCGAACCGCTTCGTCAGCACGATCCTGGCCCAGATCAGCGAAGAGGCCAGCATCAAAGCGGTGTACGACGACTTGTTCTCAGAGGATGGATCAGAGATCTACCTGAAGCCAGCCCGTCTGTACTTCGATTCGTTCCCCGTCGAGGTGACCTTCGCCGACATGATGGACATCGCCCAGCAGCGTCAAGAGGTATGCATCGGCGTGAAAGTACAGGCCCTGGAAACCAACATGAACCAGAACTTCGGCGTGAAACTGATCCCCGAGAAGAACACGAAGTGGACGCTGAATGCAGAAGACCGGTTGGTGGTGGTTTCGGAGGATGAGACTTAGTGGATGACGCGCAGACGGTAGGCTAAGCCGAGACCCAGCAGAATTAACCCGGCAGTTTGTAGGCTTTTGGGGGGAATGGTCCTGAGTTATTCTTGCTGCTCGTTTGCCGATACGACTTTAATTGCGGATTGTTAAAGCTGGGTTGCGACCCAGCCTAACAGAAAGCGAAGGACCCACAGCATGATGCACCCCGCTACGATTCGCCCTGCCACCGAAGGTACTCGCGTGGCGGTTGTGGGTGATCTTTACCGCTACCTGGCCACCGGCGACGAGACCGACGGCAAGTATGCGATGATGGACGCGTTGATTCCGCCTGGGGGCGGGCCTCCGCCCCATGTGCATCAGCGGGAAGAAGAGGCGTTCTTCGTGCTGGAAGGGGAGATCACCTTTCGCCTGGATGGCCAGCCGATCGTCGTCGGCCCTGGTACCTTCTTGAACATGCCGATCGGCAGCGTGCATAGCTTTAAGAACGAAAGCGACCAGCCTGCCAGAATGCTGATCACAGTCGCCCCGGCCGGATTGGAGAAGATGTTCCTGGAAGTAGGCAAAGTGCTGACCAGCCCCGACGAGCAGCCGCAACCACCGACTGAGCAGGAGATTCATAAGCTGCTGGAAGTGGCACCGATGTATGGGGTGGAGATTCGATTGCCGCACTGATTGGGTTTGACGTTGTCGTCTGCTTAGTACAGCCGATCTTGCCGCAGGACGAGTGACATGAAACTCGAACGATTGATCCGAGGCTACGACAAGCACACAGAAGATGTCGTGTGCGAGTATCCATTAGAGTGCGTTCCACTCCAAGAGATGGCGGCGATTTATCCTACGGAGAACGATCCCTGGATGTATGATTGCTATCCGATCAACGACGATTCCGAACGCCTGCTACGAGTGCACAATGACTTTCCAGACCTAGAGAAAGATACGACCGATTTTTTTATCGAATGCGAGGCAAGTTTTCCGGTAGATTGATGATTTGGCGGCGCAGCCTTGGTTGCAGGCTCGTCACTTCACACTGCCAATGAAGGCCGTGCCACACGTGTGACATCGGAACGAGAGAAAGCCTTTTAACTGCACGGCGGAAACTTCATGCATTGAAGCTTGCGGAAGGAGCTCTCGATGGGTACGTGGGGAACGGCGGTTGAAGCGGACGATACGTTTCAAGACGCGGCAGGGTTGTTCGACCATCATGTGAAGCGGCAACAATCGGTCGAAGTGGCCACTTCGGCGGTGCTCGATTCGTATGCCGAGCAGCTCGACGACGTCGACGAAGGGGCAGCGATTCTGTTTGCGATCGTCGACCGGCAGTGGACCTTCGGCAAGGTCAATCCGGAACTGCTCTCGCGCATCAGCGCTGACGGTTTTGGTTTAGAGAACTGGCAGGATGCTTCGAAAGCCGATCTGAAGAAGCGACAGCAGGACGTGAAGAAATTCATCGAGCGCGTTTCCGCGGATAACCCAGCGCCCAAGAAGATCCCCAAGATCGTACGGCGCAAGCCCAAGTTCACTGCAGGCGATTGTCTGGCATACGAACTTCCCGATGGGCGATTCACCGCGGCTTATGTACTGGCGACCAACGACACCGACCCAGAGCATGGGCGCGACCTGGTGGTGGTGGTCGACTACCTGGGCAGCGAGCCCCCAGGGATGAAACCATTCGAGGATCGCCAGTGGCTTTATCTGCATCATGGCAGTTGGAATGGCCAATTGGACTGCTCGTGGTATGGGCCGGAAGGGTTTCGCAAGGTCGCCAAACGGATCTCGGTGGTGGGCAAACTGACGGTGCGAGAGGAAGACCCGAAGACGGTCAACAGCTTCAAATGCTGGGAGGGACTGGCTTATCAGGTGCTGTATATCGAACGGCTTAATAAAGAAGGGGCCTGACAGGCCAGCCTGTGATAGGGGAGGTTAGAACCGCGCCAATAATATTTCTACGGGTTTGACAGTAATTGTTTTGCCAAACCTGGGTATCGTTTGCACCGACAGAGTACGCTGGCAGCAGTCCAGTCGATTTCCCCCTTTCCTTTAGCGTACAAAAGTGGTGCTTTTCATGACGATTTAACGAAGTATGGTGACCTGTCTGGCGATCGTTTCTCTTATTCTATGTGTATCGCTGGCGATCGCTCGTGGGCCGAACAAGCAAGGTGGTCCGCAGCGCGGAGCAGGGGACGCGGCCAATGGTAACCCTCAGATAGCCGCCGGTGCTGCCAACGGGAATGCCCAGCAAGCCAACGGCATGGGGGGAAACATGCGCGGGCAGCAGCAGAACATGCCCACCATCGAACAACTCGCCCTGGCACTGCTGACCCAGTTCGATGCCGACGGAAGTAATACGTTGGATCAAGTGGAACTGCAGGCCGCATTGGCCGGTCTGAAGCAGATGATGATGCAGAACCAGGCTGCTGGCGGCGGGCAACAACTGCAACTGATGGACGCGATGATGCCGCAGAATCAGAACGCGATGCCGGCCGGTGGACGTGGTCCCATGGGGGCTGGTGCTGGTCGCGGAGGCCCAGTCGGGCAGGCAGCGCGTGGTGGTCGCTAGGCTTCTGCGTGCGCAAGAAAACAGGCCGGGTTGAACCCCAGCCTGAAAAGCAATATGAGTTCGACTTCGGTCACTTGCTCTTCAAATCGAAGTCGAACGTGGTCGTGCGGCCCTCGGTGTCACCGGTCGGCTCTAAATTGACTTCGAGACCTGATAAGCGGGCGTCCTCATGCGCGTCGAAAACGCTGGCATGGGAAGAAAGAACTTTCAAGGGTATCTCACCAGCATTACCTCGCAGCGCGAGTTGGTTCTGGCCCGCTGCGATGGCGAAGGGATCGCTCCACTGGCAAAAACCCCAATGGCTGACGCCGACGGTAAATAGTGTGACCTGCGCGTGACGGCGAAGGGTAGCCAACTGGTGATCTATCTAGGCGATATGAAGAGCCCGAGGTCGAAATTGAAGACAGCACTTACACCAACGAAAAACTGGGGGTGCGTGGTGAAGACGCACGTGTCGAGTTTCGCCAGATTTCGGTGCAGCCGCTTTCTCCGTAATTAAAATAGGGGAGCAAAGCCTGCTTCGCGTCGGCAACTGGAAAGCTGTGCCAAATGAAAACCGAAGTGATTGGTTAAGAGCAGCGTAATGGCATCGCCGATGGTCTTGATCGGCGTGCCGTCGAACAGGTCTATGCCGTGCGGCTGGGAAAGAAGCTCCGGTGTGGCACTTTCCAGGGCATACTTCTGAAGCTGCGTATAGGCCTCGGTGACAGCACCGATCAGAGCTTGCTTTGTGAGGCCAGTGTCGGGAGAGACTTCGCCAGAACTGCCGGGGGCAAATAGAGGCATCCATTCGGGATGCTTGATAGATCCGCCAAAAAACTGATGCCCCATCTCGCCAGTGAGTGCCAGATGCCCCATTACCCATACCGGCGAATGTTGATGCCCTGCTGCTGGCTGGTAAAGGGCCGCGTCGGGAATATCCGCTGCGATCTTCTGAAAACCGGCGAGTTGAAACTGATTGATAGCAACAGCACTGGTCAGCATGGGTGGTCTCCGCGAGTTGTGGGATGTTGTCAGGCTGAGCGCGCAGCCCTGCCGCAGGGTGTTGGGATGAAAGCCGTGGTTTGTCGGTTACAAAAAATTCATTTGTCTATCATGCAGCGGAAGGAAAAGTCGGTGAACTGGTGTCGTTACGAGTTAGCTACCTTACCGATCGAGAACATTTCAATAAGCTAGGGGGAGAGAAATTAAACGGTACGCAAAGAGTTAGACGGATCGAACATCAGCCCCATGCACGGAATTCTGAATATCAACAAGCCAGCCGGCAAGACCTCGCGCGATGTGGTGAACATCATCCAGCGGTTGGTACGCCCGGCGAAGACAGGGCACGCTGGTACGCTCGATCCGCTGGCCACCGGCGTGCTGGTTTGCCCCGTGGGGCACGGCACGAAGCTGATCGAGTACGTCCAGCGAATGCCAAAGACGTACGAGGCGTGTTTTCTACTGGGACGGCACAGCGATACGGAAGATATCGAAGGGGAAGTCCAACTGCTTGCCGATCCGCCGCAGCCAACGCTCGACGAGATTGAAGCCGTGCTGCCCAGCTACCTGGGCGCGATCCAGCAAGTGCCACCGGCGTACTCGGCGCTGAAGGTCGCCGGCCAGCGCGCGTACGACCTGGCTCGCCAAGGGAAGGAAGTGGAACTGGCCAGCCGCTTGATCGAAGTCTATTCGATCGAGATCTTGGCGTACGACTATCCTGAGCTGCGCATGCGGATTGAGTGCGGCAGCGGAACGTATATTCGTTCGCTCGGACGCGACATCGCGCGTGACCTGGGGACGGAAGCTGTTATGTCCGAGCTGGTACGCACCGCGATCGGCTGCTTTCGGATCGAGGACGCGATTCATCCTGACGATCAGCTTAGCCGCGGAACGATCGTCGCCGCGCTGCAACCGACGTCGCTGGCCGCCACGCAGCTTCCTCAGGTAACGGTTGATCACGAGGAGATCGTACGACTGGCTCAGGGGAAGGTGATCGAGCCGGCGGTGCCTGATTCGGCGGAAGAAGTAGCTGCGATGACGACCGCAGGCGAGCTGGTCGCAGTGCTGGTTCCCGGCAAAGAAGGGGGATGGCGAACGACTCGGAACTTCGCCAACGACTACCTGTAACGATTCTAGCGAATCTTCGGCGGCTGTCGGATCTGCGAGTTAGCGAATCGCGCTTACGGACATAAAACGAACTGCGGCTTCATCGCTAGCAGTGCCGAAGGAGGAAAGTGGAGCGCTGTAACTCCAAGTGCGAACTTGGGTCAGCCGCTGTCGTTCTCTCCCCAGACTTCCCGGCACCGTGCATGTTCGAAGAACGAAGTATCCAGCGAGATCTGATCGCCATTGGATTGTCCGCGTTGACAATCTTCCTGGCGTTGTCGCTGCTGTCGTATCGGGCAGATGATGCCATCGGCGAACTGCCGGCTCCATTCTCTGCGTTCTATCAGCCAGATCAGGTTGCCTACCCTCAGCCGCACCATGTTCATAACTTGTGTGGTGGTGTCGGGGCGTTGGCCGCGGACTTTCTGCTGGTCAACTTGGGCATTGGGGCCTACTTTGCGGTGGTCAGCATGGCTGCGTTCGATGTCATTCTATTGATGCGAAAAGAAATCAGCTCGCCAGCGGCGCGGCTGATCGGCTGGTTGATGACCCTCACTGGTATCACCACCCTGGTCACGATTGTCGCCCCAGGTGCTTCGCCAGGGCCGATCAGCAGTTCCGGCGGACGTCTGGGACTGATCGGTCAGCAGTTTCTAAGCGAACACTTCGCCACGACCGGTGCCGTCATACTGTGTCTGGCCGTGACCGCCTGTGGTGTGCTGCTGTGCACCGAATACGAACTGGTTCGCCTGACTGTATGGAGCTTCCTGAAGGCCAAGGAAAAGACCCAAGCCGGTGCGGCTGCCTGGAAGACGCGTCGCGAGCGTCTGAAGGAAGAACGCAAGGCGAAGCTGTTGGCCGAGTTCGGCCTGGATGGTGAAGAAGCCGAGTGCGAATACGAAGAAGAAGCCGAATTCGACGAAAAGGGGGTCCGAATCAAGATTGGCGGACGCCAGATCAAGACCGACGTTGAGAAAGAGATTCCGTTCGAAGACGGCGAAGAAGTCTTCGAGGAAGAAGCTGCCGGCGACGAGGAGGTCGAAGAAGAAGAGGAATACGAAGAGGAAGAAGAGATCGACGAAGAAGTCGAAGAGGAACTGGAAGAAGAGGAAGTCGAAGAAGAAGTCCCTATCACGCGCATTGACAAGGCCCAGGAATCTTCGCTGGCGGTGAAGAACCGAAATAGCAAAAAACAGCAGCACGACGATGCTCGCAAGAATGTGATGAGCGAGCTCGACAGTGCTGCCAATGGCCGCGCGAACCCCAAAAATTACGAGCTTCCACCGATCGAACTGTTGATCGAGAGCGATGACTTCTCGTTCGAAGAGCAGGAACGCGAAGTTCGCCAGAAGGCCAAGATACTCGAAAAGACGTTCCTTAACTTCGGCTTCAATGTGAAGGTGGTCGAAATTGAAACAGGCCCCGTGATCGCACAGTACGAAGTGGAGCTGGAAGCAGGTCTACGTCTGTCGAAGATCACCGGCCTGGCCGACGACCTTGCAATTGCACTGCGGGTACCTAGCGTGCGTATCGTGGCCCCGATCCCAGGTAAGAACACTGTTGGTATCGAAGTGCCTAATGAAGAACGCCAGATGGTTCGTCTGCGCGAAGTGATGGAAGAAGCGAGCGGCCGTATCAACAAGATGAAGGTGCCGATCTTCCTGGGTAAGGACGTTTCGGGCAACTCGCTGGCGGTCGACCTGGCGTCGCTGCCTCACCTTCTGATCGCCGGTCGTACGGGTACCGGTAAGTCGGTCTGTTTGAACGCGCTGATCACGTCCATTCTGATGACGCGTCGCCCCGATGAAGTGCGGATGCTGATGATCGACCCGAAGATGGTCGAACTTTCCTGCTATCGCACGTTGCCGCACCTGATGCACCCGGTGGTGACCGATATGAAGAAGGCCGAAGCCATTCTGGCTTGGGCAGTCGAGAAGATGGAAGAGCGTTACCAACTGCTGGCCCAGGTGGGCGTGCGTCACTTGAGTGCGTTCAACGCGCTGGGTGAAGAAGAGATCTGGGATCGCATGGGCTGTGAAGACGAAGGAGAACGAAACAACGTCGCGACCAACCTGCCGTACATCGTGATCGTGGCGGACGAAATCGCGGACATGATGATGACGGCCGGGAAAGAGGTCGAGCAGCACATCATTCGTCTGGCTCAGAAGTCGCGTGCGGTCGGTATCCACTTGATTCTCGCCACGCAGAAGCCAACGGTCGACGTTATTACCGGTTTGATCAAGTCGAACTTGCCGGCACGTATCTCGTTCCAGGTAGCCAGCCGTACCGACAGCCGCGTGGTGCTCGATGAAATGGGTGCTGACAAGCTGCTGGGTAACGGTGACATGCTGTTTCTCTGGCCAGGCACCTCGACGCTGATGCGTGGTCAAGGTACGTACCTGTCTGACGAAGAAATCAACCGCGTCGTCGAGTTCGTCAGCACCGGCGAACAAGACTTCGTGAAGGAACTGGTACAGCTGAAGGTCGAAGACGGCGCGACCGCCGACCCAGCCAAGATGAAGAAGCGTGACGACTTGTACGAACAAGCCGTCGACGTGATCGTCGCTGAACAGCGTGGCAGTGTATCGCTGCTGCAGCGCGCACTAGGCGTGGGCTACGGACGTGGTGCCCGGTTGATCGACTTCATGGCCGAAGACGGTATCGTCGGTCCGTACAACGGTTCGCAGGCCCGCGAGGTGATCATCACGCCAGAAGAATGGGAGCTGATGAAATCAGGCCAGTCGACCGGTGGCGGTATCGCTGAAGAGATCAAAGAAGAAGCCCCTGCACCGAAGGCGAAACGCTCGAACAAGATCCGCCCTCACGTCATCGAAGATGAAGAGGAAGAGGAAGAAGTCGACGAAGAGGCCGAGTACGAAGAATACGAGGAAGGCGAAGAAGAAGCCGAATACGAAGAAGAGGAAGAAGCGGAGTACGAAGAGGAAGAGTACGAAGAAGAGGACGCCGAGTACGAGGAAGAAGAGGACGAAGAGGAGTACGAGGAAGAAGACGACGAAGAAGAAGGCAAGTACTACGAAGAGAGTGCCTAGTCGTCCCTCAAGAAATAGAAAAGGCTACCGAGGTTGTCCCTTCGGTAGCCTTTTTTTGTTTCGCCATTCTAACGCTTACTTGTCAGCTCGAAGTTTAGCTCGTTCTGCCCAGGCGTCACTTCCGCGACAAGCTCGGTCTTCGCGTTATAGCGAGTCGGGATTCGGGCTTTGGTTTCCGATCCGGAAGGAACATCGATCCGCACACGGTATTTGCCCAGTGAAGCACCTTCCTGATTGGCGGTGTACTGCAACTCGTAGTGTCCTTGGGCATTGGTATAACCGATTGCCGGTCGACCACTCTCAGGCTCGAATGTTACTTCCAGGCCTTCGGCTGGCTGGCCGTCAATGGTGACGTTTCCTTCGACGGTCGCGAAATTCGGATCGCTGCCGACGCAGCCAACAATGCCCAGCACAGCAACACAGGCCGTGAGTGTTATCCAACGAGAAATCATATGGCTTCCTGACTTAGGAGATTTTGAAAGGTTGATTAGGGAAGTTCGACCGGCTGACCGTCGTTCCGAACGCCCAGCAACTGGTAGACGCCTAGGTTGGTAACGTTGTAGTGGGTTGGATCGGGGTTGTCCCAGTAGAAGTCGCTCGTGCGGTACTCGATCGTTTCGGGAATGAAACGCCCAGAACCGTCGACCATTAGAAACTGCGAGCCGCCTGGGTGGAGGCTACCGAATCCTTTGCCGTTATGATCGGCACCGGAGACGGTCTCGCGGTTCATCGGCTGGGCGAAGCTGGCCAGCACGTCCATGACCCCCTTGGGCCACTTCCGCGAGGCATTCATCGTGCCGGCCCAGACACCGCCACGACGCGCGTTGCGGCCTGAGGTGGTGCCGTCAATGTCGGCCCCGTCACGTTCGCCGACGAAGATCGTGTTGCTGGTCCCGTCGGTCACATCACGCATCTTGATGCCACTGTTGCCGTGGAACATGCCGTGCGACTTCTGCGCCTGGCTGATGTGCACCATCCCTTCGCTACCGATGTAGTTCGACTCGGCGATCTTTTCGTTGTTGCTTCCGTAGGTTGCCCATGGGTTCAGGTTGGGGGCGGTGTCCGAAGGGCAGCGATAGCCGTCGATCGGGGTCTTTACCATTGTCAAGCAGTTCGCGTTGTTAATGCAGTCGGTCAACCGCTGCTTGGTGACGCCGATCTGATCGTGCATTGAACCTTGCTCGATGAACGGCAGAATCAACGCTCCCCACGACCATTGGACGTTGCTGGTCGAGTCATACATGAACCCGCTGGGAAACGTCTGGTAGGTGTCGTGGTAGTTGTGCAGAGCAAGACCAATCTGCTTCAGATTGTTTGAGCACTGCATCCGCCGAGCGGCTTCGCGGGCCTGTTGAACGGCGGGCAGCAGCAGGGCGATCAGCACACCGATGATCGCGATCACCACCAGTAGCTCGACCAGGGTGAAACCATCTCGGCGTGCACCGCGTGCGCAGAATGGGTTGGGGGAATGCATGTGGGAAACTCCTAGCGGGTAGGCCAAGGGGAGGTGTTATTCGGGTGGGGTAGGACCTAATGGTTAGCTTGCTACTTATAGTGAATTGCCCTTGAATCGTAAATGGCGGAGCGATGGGCATCGGGCGTCTGAGAGGCGAAAAGGGAGTCTGACGAGAAGAATGTAGAACGCCGTAAGTATTATTTGCAAAGTGACTTAGCGAAATGCATGTCAGGCGTAGCTATGATCTCCAAGTTGGCCACTAAGAATTGTCTTGGTGGGCGACACCCTGGCCCAAGGGAAAGATAGGAAAGAGGAAGCGAGCCTCGTCAGATCGTGGTGTGTCTGACGTAAAGTGGAAGAATTCAGTGACAGGGGGTGCCGAGCAGCCACAACTTGACAGTTCTTATTGCCACACCTAAACTTACGACTTCAATAGACTTAAAAATAGCCCTTCGGGGATAGCATGTTGCAGCCCGTTACTGACATTACCGTAGTAAGCACTATTAGCATTGTGGGAGACCCCACAATCTCGGCGTAGGGACTGCGAACACGAATGATTCAAAGGTAAGCCCTGACGCCATAAAGGTTTCAGGGCTTTTTTGTTGAACCGATCGTACTGGCCGAGCCGGTGCCTCGGTGCCACTTGAGCGGATCGCCCCATGAAAAAGATTGAGATTTACGACACGACCTTGCGTGACGGTGCCCAGGGAGAAGGCGTCAGCTTTTCTCTGCAGGATAAACTAGCCATTACCGAGCGTCTGGACGAAATTGGGGTCGATTTCATCGAGGGGGGCTATCCTCTTTCCAATGAGAAAGATGCCGAGTACTTCCGCCGCGTCCAAGAGATGGATCTGAAGCAGATCAAGGTCTGTGCGTTCGGTATGACGCGCCGCAAAGGGATGCTGGCCAAAGACGATCCCGGCATGCAGGCCCTGCTCGACTCTGGGGCCCCGGTGCTGACCATCGTCGGCAAGACGCACGATTTTCATGTGACCGACGTATTGCGCGTGACGCTGGAAGAAAACCTGGCTATGATCGCCGACTCAGTTGGCCTGATGGTCGAAGAAGGGCGCGAAGTGATCTACGACGCCGAGCACTTCTTCGATGGCTGGAAGGCGAATCCCGAGTACGCCGCTCAAACGATTCAATCGGCCGCTAAGGCCGGTGCTCGCATGGTCGTGCTGTGCGATACCAACGGCGGCAGCCTGCCGGAAGAGATCGCCGAGTTGACCAAGGCCGCTATCGACGCGCTGAAAGAGTTTGGCGTACCGGTTGGTATCCACACACACAACGATGGCGACCTGGCGGTGGCCAATGCTTTGGCGTCGGTTGATGCCGGGGCATTACAGATTCAAGGGACCATCAATGGTTTCGGCGAACGTTGTGGCAACGCCGACCTGATTTCGTGCGTGGCGAACCTCGCGCTGAAAAAGAAGGGTTACGAAGTCCTGGGTGGCGACGGGCTCGAGCATTTGACCGAGCTGTCGCGATTCGTTTACGACACGGCCAACGTCAACCGCCGCAACAACCAGGCCTTCGTCGGTCAGAGCGCCTTTGCCCACAAGGGTGGGATGCATGTGCACGCCGTTAATCGAGCTGCTTCCAGCTACGAGCATATCTCTCCAGAAAAGGTCGGTAACGAACGCCGGGTGCTGGTCAGCGAATTGTCGGGACGCTCGAACATCATGGCTCTGACGACCAAGATGAACATCGAGCAAGACCGCGAGGTCATGGACAAGATTCTGGCCAGTGTGGTCGAGTTGGAAAACCGCGGCTTTCAGTTTGAAGCGGCGGAAGCGTCGTTCGAGTTGTTGGTTCGCAAGACGCTGGGAACGTTCAATCCTCACTTCCGCACGCTGAAGTACCACGTCGAGGTTCAGGACGTCGTTCATCACCAGGACCTGGAACTGACCACCGAAGCGACCGTCAAGCTGGATGTAGCCGAGAAGGTGAAGCACGAGGTAGGTGAAGGGGACGGCCCGATCGATGCGCTGAGTGCCGCCCTGCGAAAGGCACTGCTGGAGACCTATCCGAACCTGAGCCAGATGAAGCTGGTCGATTACAAGGTTCGTGTCGTTAACAGCGAAGCCGGCACGGCAGCCCGCACGCGTGTGCAGATCGAGTGCAGCGACGAGCACGACGTTTGGGGAACCATTGGCGTCAGCGAAAACATCATCCAGGCCAGCTGGAATGCGTTGGTCGATGCGGTCGAATACAAGCTGCACAAGGACGAAGCGGCAAACGAAACGCCTGCGAATCCTCAAGTGGCAGCAACCAACTAGCCAGTTAAAGCAACAGGCGGAATTGGCAAGGAATTCCGCATTGGCGCTTCCTGTCCCCTATCCCTCGCAGAAGGGGCGAGGGGACAGGAAGCTTGAATCGAACATTTCACACTGAAAACTAAAACATAGCGAGTCATACTGGTGGCGTTCTCCGCTCAGGATATTCCCAATCGATTTGATTTTTCGATCTCGCCAAAAATCTACGAATACTGGGAATCAAAGGGATTCTTTCATAGCGAGCCCGACCCGACACGCGAGCCGTTCACGATTGTCATTCCGCCGCCGAACGTGACCGGTGCCTTGCATCTGGGGCACGCGTTAAATAACACGCTGCAAGACGTGTTGATTCGTTACAAGCGATTGAAGGGCTTCAACACGCTGTGGATGCCTGGTACCGACCATGCCGGTATCGCCACCCAGGCCGTGGTGGAACGCCGCATCTTCGAATCAGAAAAGAAGAGCCGGCACGATCTCGGACGTGACGAACTCGTCAAGCGCATCTGGGATTGGAAGGACCAGTACGAGAAACGCATTCTTGGCCAGCTCAAGCGGCTGGGCAGTAGCTGCGACTGGGAACGCACCCGGTTCACGCTCGACGATACTTGTGCCCGGGCGGTGCGTCGGACCTTCTACGATCTGTTCGCCAAGCAGTGGATCTACAAGGGAAAGCGACTGGTCAACTGGGATACGTTCCTGCAAACGGCGGTGAGCGATGACGAAGTGTTCCACGAAACGACCGACGGAAGTTTCTGGCACTTCAAGTATCCTGTGATCGACCCGCAGCCAGGCGAACCGAAGTTCGTGACGATCGCCACGACGCGACCAGAAACGATGCTCGGCGATACGGCTGTGGCCGTCCATCCCGATCCAGTCAAGGCGCTCGATACAATCGAGGCCGAGCTGAAAGTGAAGCTGAAGGAAGCCGCCGGTAAGGATAGGCCTGCCATCCAGGAGCAACTGGACCAAATTGCCGAGCGCCGCGAGACAATGCTGCCGCAGCTAATTAAACTACGTGATATGGCGCTCGATGGTCGCAAGTTGATGCTGCCGCTGGTCGATCGTGAAATTCCGCTGGTGGCCGACCAATGGGCCAAGCCGGAACTCGGTTCAGGCTGCGTGAAGATCACCCCGGCCCACGACCCCAACGACTATGAAGTGGGGCGTCGTCAAGAGTTGCCGATGATCAACATTCTGAATGCCGACGGCACGATGAATGAGACGACCGGTGAGTACATCGGACTGACCATTCCCAAGGCGCGGCAGGCTGTGATCGATGATCTCGACAAGTTGGGCCTCTTGGAAAAGATCGAAGACCGCAAGATCGAGTTAGCTTATTCCGATCGCAGCAAGACGCCAATCGAGCCTTACCTGGCCGACCAGTGGTTCATCAAGATGGATCAGCTGGCCCAAAGCGCGATGGACGCCGTGAAGGATGGCCGCGTGAAGATCTTCCCTTCTCGCTACGCCAACGGCTACCTCGACTGGTTGAGCGAAAAACGGGATTGGCCGGTGAGCCGTCAGTTGTGGTGGGGACACCAGATTCCGATCTGGTCGATCGAGTGTGCTTACAAGGAAGAGCACGACAAGTTGATCGCCCAGTTGGAATCCGATCCTGACATCAAGAGCGGCAAGGCCAACTTCCAGGTTGAACGAGACGAAGAATTGGAAGTTGCCGAAAAAACTGGCACCATCCAGGGGGCCGTCCGCGTGGCCATGCCGTACGCCCAGGTGCACGTGTGCATTGCCGATGAAGACGAATCGCTGGCCAAGAAGTACGAGGCCATGGGCTTCGTCCGCGAGCAGGACGTGCTCGATACCTGGTTCAGCTCGGCCTTGTGGCCACATTCGACCCTTGGCTGGCCCGAGCAAACCCCAGAGCTGGCCTACTACTACCCAACCAGCACGCTGATCACCAGCCGCGACATTATCACGCTGTGGGTGGCTCGCATGGTGCTGGCCGGTATCAACAACATGGGAGAAGTGCCGTTCCGCGAAGTGTTCATTCACCCGACTATCTTGGATGGCTTGGGCGAACGCATGAGCAAGTCGAAGGGGAACGGTGTCGACCCGTTGGACGTGATCGAGAAGTTCGGTGCCGACTCACTCCGTTTCGGTCTGGCCTACCTGACCACCGAAACGCAGGACGTGCGCATGCCGGTGCAGTTCGAGTGCCCGCACTGCGACTCGTTGATCGATCAGACGAAGAAGAACCGTCAGCTGCCACGCGTCGAGTGCAAGAAGTGCGGCAAGCCATTCAGCACCCAGTGGGCAGAAACGGCCGAAGACAAGGCCCTGCCTCGCGGACCGGTGGTGAGCGAACGCTTCGAGTTGGGACGTAATTTCTGCAACAAGCTGTGGAATGCGGCTCGCTTCACGATGATGAACCTGGAAGGGTACACGCCAGGCAGCGTGTTGCCGGAAGAGATGCAGCTGGAAGATCGCTGGATTCTTTCGCGGCTTTACACTGTCACCCAAGAGGTGACCAAGAGTTACGAAAGCTACGGCTACGCCGATGCGGCCCGAGCGACATACGACTTTGCCTGGGACGAGTTCTGCAGCTTCTACGTGGAAATCTTGAAAGAGCGTTTCCAGGATGAGAAGCAGCGGGTCGCCGCTCAGCGGGTTATCACGTACGTGCTCGATGCGATGCTACGTCTGCTGCACCCGGTCATTCCGTTTATCACCGAAGAGATCTGGCAGACGCTCGGCAAGATCGCTCCTGTGCGTGGAATCGAGTCGCCAACCGAGGCGACCGAAAGCATCATGCAATCGACCTGGCCCGAAATCGATCCGAAGTGGGAAGACCGCTCGATCGAACGCCAGTTCGCCGTGTTCCAGGAAACGCTTGGTAGCTTGCGAGAGATTCGCAGCCGTCAGAATATCGCTCCGAAGGACACAATCGAATTCGTCATTCGCTGCGACGAGCCAACCGCCAAGCTGCTGGAAACGATGTCCCCCTACTTCCTGTCGATGGCCAATGCCAAGAGCTGCGGTCAGGGGAAGGACGTGACCGTGCCGGAAACGAATGCCACGATGACCGTGGGCGACATGGAGATCTTCGTCGACCTGAAGGACTTCATCGACGTGGAAGCCGAGATCGAACGGAACGAAAAGCACGCTCAGAAGCTTCAGCAAATGGTAACCAGCAAGGAAAACAAGCTCGGCAACGAGAGCTTCGTGGCTCGTGCCCCGGCCGATATTGTGGCCCGCGAACGCGAGAGCCTGGAGCAAGCCAAGCAGGAACTCGAGCGAACTCAGGCCGTTTTGGCCAAGCTGCGAGAATCCGCCGTGAAGTAATCGAGCTTGTAAACTCTCGCAGGTCGGGTTACGACCCTGCCTGCGATGGTTTCAGAAGCTCGATCGCCTCGATGATAAACGACGCGTGTACCACAATCGCCAGACCAAACTGGTGGTGAGTCTTGACCGTGATGTAGTCTCCTTTCACGGTGTTATGCACGAAACGCTGCCCGTGGATGATTCCCATAATCATGGGGTCGTTGCCGCTAGCTTCACTGCGCGACGTGTAGACGGGGCCGCCACTGTCGCCGCTGAAGATGTTGGCGTTCACGTAAAAGGTCTTGGTCTTCTGGGTGGGCAGCAGCGGGAAGGTCGCGATTGGCCCACTTCGAAGGATGGGAAACCCGGCAGCACTGGCTTCTTCTCGGTGAGGGTAGCCCAGGAAGAACATCGTTTGACCGGGGTGAACCTGGTTCTCTTTTAGGGCGTCGTCAGTCGCCAGCAGGTCGGTCGAAAGCTTCGCCAGGTCGGCACCTTCAGGGGGCGTTACGGCAATCACAGCGACATCTTCGCTCGGATGTTTTACCCACAGAGGCTTCTCATCGTTACGGATGTTCAGCTTGACCGGCAGCTTTTTGTATTCTCCCTCAGCGATCTTTTGGCGGAAGATGATCGTTGTCTCGTTGCCTTTGGTGGTGTCGAGAACGTGGTTCGCCGTGACCAGCAGGAAGCTTTTGCCGTCGTTGGGCGTGAGGATGAAGCCGGTCCCGGTAGAATCTTCGTGACTGAGTTTCACTGTCGCGCGGAGCATCTGAGTGTTCAGGTCTTCGGCAACGGCCACTCGAGATGACGATCCGAATAGAAGAAGTGCCGTGCACGACAAAAGAGATAGGCGGGCTAACATGCGTAACATATCGGTAAATTCTTTAAGTTCTGGATGTGGCAGGCAAATGGGCCAAAGCAGGTCGCCGCTGAGAGAAGGTGTCTTTACCGCGGCGTTGTCAATTTTCTACTGTAATCGGATTGTATACTTTTGCGAATGGACCTGTTTTGGTTGCAACACCTTTTAGGCCGATAAGAACTTGCCATTTGCCGTAACGCACCAGTTTGGGGACTGTTCCCACGCGAATTTCCAGGGATATAATCGAGTGAACTGAACGAGAAGTCCCTGAGCAAGATCAGATCCCCTTATGCCCATTCAGATGGAACTCTCGCGGATCATCATCAGCGAGATTAACGACCAGCAGGTTATCTACTTGAAGGAAGTGGACGGAGAACGCCAGTTTCCGATCATGATTGGCATCTTCGAAGCGACCAGCATTCACCGCCGCGTGAAGGACTTCGTCCCGCCTCGCCCGCTAACGCACGACCTGATTGTCAGCATCGTCGAACGCCTGGGTGGTGAACTCGATAGCGTCATCATCAACGACCTGAAAGAAGGGACCTACTTCGCCAACCTCCGCGTGAAGGTCGACGGCGAACTGGTCTCGATCGATGCCCGGCCGTCGGATGCCATCGCCGTGGCTGTGACGAGCCAGCCTCACTTGCCGATCTACGTGGAAGAACACGTGCTGGAAGAATCGGAAGTCTAGGCGACGTTATGGGTTCACCTCAAACATAAAAAATGGCCACCGCTTCCGGTGGCCATTTTTGTTCTCGCTTGGTTGGCGAAAGCCATTATGATGCTGGCCGTTGCATTCACGTGTCCAGCAGGACGTCTTTGAACGCGGCTTGCAGGGCTTTCAGGCCTGGTTCTCCTTCGTCTTCGTCGACGATGACGTTCACGCGGACTTCCGACGTGCTGATCAGGTCGACGTTGATGCCGGCACTACTCAGGGCTTTGAACATGCGGACACCGACTCCGGTGTGGCTTCGCAGGCCAATACCGCTGACGGTCAGCTTGGCCGCCTCGCGGTTCCCTTCAACTTCCCCTTCACCCATCTCAGCCACGACTTCTTCCAGGGCCGCGTAGGCCTTTTCGTAGTCGGAAGCGGGGCAGGTGAAGCTGACGTTAGCACAATCATCGCGGCCAACATTCTGGATAATTACGTCGATGTTGATTCCCTTCGAGGCGACCGCATCGAAGACCTGGGCAGCGATGCCTGGTCGATCTGGGACGCGGCGAACCAACAGCAGTGCTTGGCTACGATCGAGTTCAATGTCGTCGATGGCCAAGTCTTCCATTTCGCGTAGACGCTGAACGACGATGGCCGGATCGGTTACGTCGCGAACGCGTACTGAGCTGACTTCGGTGGGCGAATCTTCGGGGGTGATGTCGAGCTCAAAGCCGTTGTGAACGGCCTGCAACGCCCGCTGGGCATCGGCCTGGCTGACCAGAACCGAGATCTTGATTTCCGAGGTCGAGATAGCCTGGATATTGATTCCTTCTTCGGAAAGGACGCGGAACATCTTGTTGGCGACGCCGGGCAGTGTGGCCATACCCAGACCAACGACCGAAACCTTCGAGACGTGATCGTCGTAGGTGATGTTCTCAGGCTGAAGCAGTTCCGAGGCTTGCTTCACAGCGTCGAGCGTCACCTTCAGTTCGTTCTGCGGAACGGTGAAACTGATGTTCGCTTTGCCATCCTTGCTGATGTTCTGGACGATCATATCGACCGAGATCGCTTTGGCGGCGATACGGCGAAACAGTTCCAGCGAGACGCCTGGTTCGTCTGGTATGCCTTCCAGGGTGATGCGAGCTTCCTTCTTGGTGATCGCTGCGCCGCTGACCGGGCGAGTTTTCGATTCCGGGTCGTGCACGATCAGCGTACCAGGGACATCGGTGAAACTGCTGCGGACGTGGATCGGCACGCCGAACTTCTTGGCGAACTCGATCGAGCGGCTGTGCATCACGCCGGCACCCAGGCTGGCCAGTTCGAGCATTTCGTCATAGGCAATCTGAGGGACGCGGCGAGCATCGGGCAGGACGCGCGGGTCGGTCGTGTAAACGCCATCGACATCGGTGTAGATTTCGCACGAGTCGGCATCGAGCACGGCGGCTAAGGCCACGGCCGTGGTATCGCTACCGCCGCGGCCAAGCGTGGTGATGTTGAGGTTTTCGTCGATTCCCTGGAAACCGGCGGCGATGACGATATTGCCTTCGTCGAGCAACTGCTTCACACGCGAAGTTTCGATTGAGCGGATACGGGCCTTGGTGTGGGTGCTGTCGGTGCGAATGCCGATCTGGGCACCGGTCAGGCTTACGGCCTTCGAGCCGAGCGCGTCGATGGCCATCGCCATCAGGGCAACGCTGACCTGCTCGCCGGTGGAAAGAAGCATGTCCATTTCGCGGGCAGGTGGGTTGTCGCTGACCTGTTGGGCCAGATCGACCAGGACGTCCGTGTTCTTGCCCATCGCGCTGACGACCATCACCACCTGGTGACCTTCTCGCTGAGCGCGGATCGCTTTTCTGGCTGCGGAAACGATCTTCTCGCAGTCGGCGACGCTGGTTCCTCCAAACTTCTGAACAATCAATGACATGGGATCGTGTCATCCGTAATAAAATTCGACTTGGCAAATTGACTAACCTAAGCGACTGCCTGGGACAGTGGTTTATACGCCGAGGAAGTATGGCATCATCTTCCAGCCTTCGTCGAAGCTTAGCGACGAGGCGTCGGCGTTGCGTTCGTTGTAAGCCTCGAACGCGTCGGCCTCGATGCCACTGCCACACATGGTCAGCGGGACAAAGCCGTGGCTATGAGTTTTCGTGCGGCAGAACGTCGGATGATCAGGTAGAACGATCATGCGATACTCGCCGTACTTCTTCAGCGCTTCATGCAGCGGGCCGACGATCTTTCCGTCAATCGCTTCCAGGGCTTTAATCTTTTCCTCGATGTCCCCTTCGTGCGAAGCTTCGTCGGTCGCTTCGACATGCACGCAGATCACGTCGGTGGAATCCAACGCGTTGATCGCGTATTGTCCCTTGGCGGCGTAATCGGTGTCGGTGTAGCCGGTCGCACCTGGGACTTCGATGCGGTCCCAGCCGATCAGCGCGGCAAGCCCGCGTAGCAGGTCGACTGCGGTGATCATCTTACCGGTCTTGCCGTACAGTTCGTGGAACGGCGTCAGGGCAGGGCGACGGCCCAGGCCCCACAGCCAGATGTTGGTTGCCGGCGGCTTGCCTTCGGCGATACGTTTCAGGTTGACCGGGTGATCGGCGAACAGCTCGACGCTGCGGCTCATCATGTCGGAAAGCCAGTCGCTGCCCAGACCGCGCGGATAGCTGTCTGCGACTGACTTGTCGCTGAGGTCGTGCGGCGGCGTGGTGCGGGTTTCCATAGTGAACGGAGCAGGACGGTCCGCGCCCCGGTAGATTAGCAGATTGCGGTAGCTGACGCCGGGATGAAACTCGACGCCAGGGCCGGCCAGCTTCTCTTGGGCCGTTTGCAGCAGGGCTTTGGCTTCTTCCGACGAGATCTGTCCGGCGGTGAAGCTCTTCATTATTTGGTCTTCGATGGTGACCAGGTTGCAGCGAACTGCCCAGTCATCGGCACCCAGCTGAATACCTTGGGCAGCGGCTTCCAGTGGGGCACGGCCTGTGAAGTATTCCAGCGGGTTGTAGCCGAGCAGGCTCAAGTTGGCCACGTCGCTACCGGCCGGCAGATGGGCCGGAACGTTATCGGCTCGACCGACGACGCCAGCTTTGGCCACGGCATCCATGTTCGGGACGTTGGCAGCTTCCAGGGGAGTCTTACCACCGAGCGAGTCTTGCGGTTCGTCGGCGCAGCCGTCGGGAATGACAATCGCGTATTTCATTTTTCCCGAATCTCCTTGTTGTGTTGGGCATGACCGAGGGTTTGAGTGCGACTGGAATCCTACCAGTGCGAACCTAGGTTGCATTTGTCAACTTGAATCCGCTTTCGGAGCACTGGCCAGAGGCCAGTGGCACACGGATATAGCGTCTAGTGTTTCATGGAAGCTAGTCTTGGACCAGCATCTTGCGGGCACCTGGTTTGACGGTAGGCATCTTGCTGATCACTTCCAGCGCGCGAGCCGCTTGTCCCTGAGTTGCCGTGTGGGTCATGATCACCAGTGGGGTGTAGCTCTTGGTGTCGCCGTCGAAGTTCTCGGGCTCATGCTGAATCACCGAGGCGATCGAAATGCCTTCTTCACCCAGCGCGCGAGCAATTTCAGCCAGCACACCAGGACGGTCTTCGACGCTGAAGCGGAAGTAGTGGCGACCTCGGATCTTATCGGGCGAGCACATCTGAACATCGCTGTGATTCTCGGTGAAGAGCTTCAGCGTGCGGAACGTCAAGGCAGTGCGACCGACCGCCATGTCGATCATATCAGCAACAACCGCGGAAGCGGTCGGCTTCTGGCCGGCACCTTGGCCGTAGTAGAACAGCGGACCAACCTGGTCCCCTTCGACGTTGATGGCGTTGAACGGACCGCGTACTTCGGCTAGCGGTTCGCCGGCTCGGATCAGCGATGGCGAGACATGTAATTCCAGGCCGTCGTCGCTCAGCTGAGCCGAAGCTAACAGCTTGATACGATAGCCGAGTTCTTTGGCGAAGCGGATGTCGACCGGCAACAGCTTATCGATCCCTTCGCGGGGGATCTTCTTCCAGTCGATTTTGATGCCGAAGGCGATGTGCGCGAGGATGGCCAGCTTCTGGGCGGCATCGGTCCCGTCGACATCCATCGTCGGATCGGCTTCGGCGTAGCCGAGACGCTGGGCTTCTTTGACGGCCCACTTGTAGCTGGCCTCTTGTTCTTCCATGGCTGAAGCAATGAAGTTCGAAGTGCCGTTCAAGATGCCGCTGAGCGAACTGACCTGATTGGCGGTCAGGCACTGGCTGAGATTCGTGATGATCGGAATCCCGCCAGCCACGGCGGCGTCGAAGGCAATGCTGCGGCCCAGCTCGCGTGCGCGGGCAAACAACTCGGCACCGTGTTCGGCAATCAGAGCTTTATTGGCGGTAACGATATCTTTACCGCTTTCCAGCAGCTGCAGCATGATGGTGCGGGCAGGTTCAATCCCCCCGATCAGCTGCGCGACGACCTTGATTTCGGGGTCGCCTGTGACTTCGCTCAAGTCGTCTGTCAGCACGCCGTCCGGTAGTTCGCAGTCTCGGGCACGGCTCAGATCGCGCACGACGGCTTTCTCTAACCATAAGGTAGTGCCCGCGTTACGAGCCGTGCGGTCGCCGTGATCGAGTAGGATTTTAGCGACGCCAGCTCCGACGGTTCCTAAGCCGACAATGGCGACCTTCGTTTTGTGCATAGGTATGGACAAACGGTATGAGGATGAACTTAATCGGTCGTGAAAGGGATCATCCTAGGTTGCCTTAGGGCGACTAGTCAACTGGGCTAAAGTTGTTGCCCGGCAATAGGTTGGGCCAAACTACGCGTCATTTTGCGCAGCTTGGGGGAATGTTTTCCCATAGGCAGCTGTGGGAACTTAGAGTCCCAGCTCTTGTTTCACAGCGGCGAACTGCTCGACGGCGAACTTCAGTTCTTCGATCGAATGTCCAGCGGAAACCTGGGTGCGGATGCGAGCTTTCCCTTGCGGAACGACCGGGTACGAGAATCCAATCACGTAAATTCCCCGCTTGAGGAGTCGTTCCGAGAACTCGGCCGCGACCTTGGCGTCGTAAAACATCACCGGCACGATCGGGTGCTCGCCTGGCAGGACATCGAGACCCAGCTTAGCGATCTCTTCGCGGAAGAACTTGGTGTTGGCTTCCAGTTTGTCGCGGAGTGCGGTCGAGCTTTGGATCAGCTCTAAGGCCTTCAGCGAGCCAGCCACGATCGGCGGGGCCAGCGTATTGGAGAACAGGTAAGGACGCGAGCGTTGACGCAGTAAGTCGACGATTTCCTTCCGACCGCTGGTGTAACCGCCTGAAGCACCACCGAGCGCTTTGCCAAGCGTGCCGGTGATGATGTCGATGCGGTCGATCACATCGTGATGCTCGTGCGTTCCTCTGCCGGTCTTGCCCATGAAGCCCACGGCATGCGAGTCGTCAACCATGACCATCGCGCCGTACTTATCGGCCAGGTCGCACAGGTCCGGCAAGTTGCAAATGTAGCCGTCCATGCTGAACACACCGTCGGTCGCGATCAGCTTGACGCGGGCACCGGCAGCTTCTTTCAGCTTGGCCTCGAGATCGGCCATGTCGTTATTCTTGTAACGGAACCGTTGCGCTTTGCAGAGGCGAACGCCGTCGATGATGCTGGCGTGATTCAACTCGTCGGAAAGGATGGCATCTTCCGGGCCAAGGATCGTTTCGAACAGTCCGCCGTTGGCATCGAAGCAGGACGAATAGAGGATCGTGTCTTCCATGCCCAGGAACTTGGTGATCTCGTCTTCCAGTTGCTCGTGCGACTGCTGCGTACCGCAGATGAAACGAACTGAGGAAAGCCCGTAACCCCAGCGATCGAGACCTTCCTTGGCGGCGGCGATGATCTCGGGATGATCGGACAGACCGAGATAGTTGTTCGCGCACATGTTCAGCACATGTTGCTGCTGTGGCAGGTCGATCTTCGACTTCTGCGGCGAAAGAATCGTGCGTTCGCTCTTGTAGAGACCTGCTTCACGGATTTCGTCGAGGATGCCCGAATAACGCGACTTTACTTCTTCATTCCACATCGCAATTTCTCAACAATTCTTGTCCCCTCTCACTCGAAGGGAGAGGGCTAGGGTGAGGGATTATTTTTCCGTCCAATCGAGCACAACCTTCCCCGATTGTCCGGAGAACATTGCCTCGAAGCCTTTTTCAAATTCGGTGTAGTGCAAACGGTGCGTGATGACCGGGTCGAGGTCGAGACCGCCTTGCAGCAGCACGGTCATCTGATACCAGGTTTCGTACATCTGGCGGCCATAGATGCCCTTGATGGTCAGCATGTTGAAGATGACATCGTTCCAGTCGATGGCGATGTCTTCAGGGGGAATGCCGAGCATCGCGATCTTGCCGCCATGGCACATGTTTTTGATCATATCGCGGAAGGCCACGTCATTGCCTGACATTTCCAGGCCGACGTCGAAGCCTTCGTGCATGCCCAGCTCTTTTTGCACGTCCGAGAGCTTCTCGTTGCGGACGTCGACAACGCGGGTCGCGCCCAGCTTCTTGGCCAGTTCCAGTCGCCATGGGTTCACGTCGGTCACCACGACGAAGCGTGCTCCGGCGTGCTTGCAAACGGCGGCGGCCATGCAGCCGATGGGACCGGCACCAGTAATCAGGACATCTTCGCCCAGCACGGGGAAGGTCAGGGCCGTGTGAACCGCGTTGCCGAAGGGATCGAAGATCGAAGCCACGTCTAGCGGAATGTCGTCGGCATGATGCCAGACGTTGGTCATGGGAATCGAGATGTATTCGGCAAATGCGCCGGGACGATTGACGCCGATTCCTTCGGTTTCCGAGCAAAGATGGCGACGTCCGGCCATGCAGTTACGGCACTGACCGCAGACGACGTGTCCTTCGCCACTGACAATCTGGCCAGGCTCGAAGATGCCGACGTTCGAGCCTACTTCGACGATCTCACCGACGAACTCGTGCCCGACGACCATCGGTACCGGAATGGTTTTCTTCGCCCAGGCATCCCATTTGTAGATGTGGAGATCCGTTCCACAGATACCAGTCTTGAGGACCTTGATCAGAACATCGTTGATGCCGATGGCTGGTTCCGGGACATCTTCCAGCCACAATCCCTTTTCCGCGTGACGCTTGACGAGCGCTTTCATGAAACGAACCTAAAGGAGCCTCTGCGCAAAGTTGAACATTGACCAATCCCTGATTGTAACGCCGACACGCCGCAAGCGAATGCCAAACAGGCCTTATCCGCCAACAAAGTTCGCGGATGTTTGCTGGAAATCGCTAACAGCTAAACAACCGTTTGGTGACAGTGGCAACTGTACCCATGGCGAGAGGGTATTTGGCTAGGTTATGTTAAAACGGAACAACAACAAGTCCCTCGCAAGAGCTTGCACCATGCCCCGCCCGATCCCCATTAAGAACTTGAATCACCTGGCCCTGGCCGTGCGCGATGCCCGCGTTGCTTGCGGTTTCTACCGCGACGTCCTCGGTTTTCGCGAAGTTGAACGCCCTCCGTTCAATTTCCCCGGAGCATGGCTGGTGGGATATGGCATTCAGATACATATCCTGGAAACGGATCACCTCGGAGAGTACGGCGACAACCCGAACTCCCGCGCGAATCACTACGCATTCGCCGTCGACGACAACAGCGACCTGGTCGATATCCTCAACGAGCACGGCATCGAGTTCATCCAGCGGGTTAATGCCGGCAACGTGCATCAGACGTTCTTTCAAGATCCTGACGGGCACACGATTGAAGTGGCCTTGTATCCGGCGGATCCACCGTTTGTTGATTAGGTCGGCCGATCGGTGATCCAAGAAATAAAAAAGCCCTGGGCTGTATGTCCAGGGCTTCGTTGTTTTACCAAGGCGACCTCTAGATCCGCCAACCTTCGCGGTACTTTCGCTCGATGAACTGGTTCGCCGAGTCGTTGTTGGTGACCTTCAGGGCCTTGGCGTCCCATTCGATTGGTCCACCGCTGCGGTAGGCGACGTTGCCTAGCAGAACCGTTTCGGTCAGTGGGCCGCTGTAGTCGAAACTACACGTTGTGGGTGTGCCTTCCTTGATGGCCTTGATCCATTCCTCGTAGTGACCAATGGAATTGGGTATGCTTTCTTCAGGGGCTTTCCAGTCCTGGAAGTCTTCCTGCGGCAGCAGTTTAAAGTCGCCGTAGGTGGCCAGCATCATCCCCTTGTCGCCATGGAGCATCACGCCGGAACCAGGGACCTTGTGTCCGTTGATTTCTTTCGGACAGTGATCGCCGTCGCGCCACTTCATGGTGACGGCCGGAGCGACATCGGTTTTGGGGAAATCGTAATTCACGGTCAAGCCGAGCGGTGCCGTATGGGCATCTGGCTCGGGGCCTTCGGCCGAGATCTTGGTGGGGTACTTCAGTTTGAGTGCCCAGAAGACCACGTCAATGTAATGGCAGCCCATGTCGCCGAGTGTACCACCACCGAAGTCCCACCAGCGTCGCCACTGGGCTGGCATGTAGACCGGCGAATAGGGACGCTCGGCTGCTGGGCCGAGCCACAGATCCCAGTGCACTCCCTTGGGAACCGGTGGCGTATCGGTAGGAACGGTACCTCCCCCCCAGCCTTTGCCAACCCAGACATCAACGTGCTGGATGTTGCCGATGGCACCTGATTGAATGGCTTCGACCACGCGGCGATAGTTGTTGCCTGCGTGAATCTGGGTACCGAGCTGCGTGGCCAGCTTGTTCTTGACCGCGAAGTTGGTCATCTCGCGGGCCTCGTGAACCGTGTGGGTCATCGGCTTTTCGCAGTAGACGTGCTTGCCTAGCTGCATCGCCCACATCGAAGCCGGGGCGTGCGTATGGTCCGGCGTGCTGACTACGACGGCATCGATGTTCTTCTCTTTGTCCAGCAGAACTCGGAAGTCGTTGTATTTCTTCGACTTGTGCTTGCTGTATTGATTCAATGCCTTGTTCAAGTAGCCGTCGTCGATATCGCACAGCGCGACCAGGTTCTGGCCGCTAACGCCACTGACATTGGCCGAGGCACGGTTCTGAACACCGATACACGCGATATCCAATAGCTCGTTCGCAGACTTCGACTCAGCGGCCGCGGCAAGCTGGTGGAAACCTGTTCCGGCAACCATGGCAGCTGCAGCAGATGTTTGGAGAAAGGAGCGGCGACTTAGAACTGGTTTTCTCATGCAGAAAATCCTTCAGGCAAGAAAGTCTAGTAGAGAGGTGGCCATGAACACGGCCGGCGGGACTCACATCAGTCTCACTGATGATTCTCCAGAATACAAAGTTTCATGTCACGATACATCATGTTTTTATCGACTTTAATCGCAGGAAAAGGGTTGAACCAGAGAGTTGGGGTGGGGTTTACGGCATTCAGGGGGGACTTTGAATTTCACTTAAGGGCCGGATGAGCCCCTTGTCAAAGGTGGTTAGGTGCGGCACAATGTGTGGTTTCCACCCGGTCTAAAGTATTGACCAGGGAACAAACGTGGATGTAGGAATCACGTTTTCGTCGCTTAACTGCGGTATGGTGATTCCTGGAAATCGAATTCTTAGGAGTGAACCGCACATGGGCCATTACACAGGTCCCAAGGCCAAAATCAACCGTCGTCTCGGTGCCATGATTTATGAAAGTCGCGGCGCTATGCGTGCTGCTGACCGCCGGCCTAATCCCCCAGGTATGCACAATCGTCCAAAGCGCCCGTCCAACTACGGTGCTGCTTTGATGGAAAAGCAAAAGATCAAGCATTATTACGGCATTGGTGAAAAGCAGCTCCGTCGCTATTTTGCCCACGCCAAGCACAGCAAGGGCAACACGGGTGAAAACTTGTTGTCGTTGTGCGAACGCCGCCTGGACAACATCGTCCGTCGTGCCGGTCTGGCACTGACTCGCTGCCAGGCTCGCCAGGGTATCGTGCACGGTCACTTCCTGGTCAACGGCCAGAAGGTTGACAAGCCATCGTACCAGATGCGTCCCGGCGACGTGGTTAGCGTCCGCAACCGTGAAAAGCTGCAGATTCTGTATCGCAGCATCCACGGCGATGCTTCCGGTGAACCAGCAGCGTTCCTGTCACCCGATCCGGAAACCCTGTCGGTGACCTACGACGCCGTTCCAGGTCCTGAAGATTTCAGCCTGCCGGTGGACGTGAACATGGTGGTCGAATTCATGTCGCGTTAATTTCCGAAATCACTTTTTCGGCAATTCGCAGATTTCAGAGGGATTCCGGCACGACAGCCCGTCGCGGAGTCCCTTTTTTTTTGGTTCAATGTGCCACTGTTACCTGTGGAACTTGAGAAGCATCTCCCCACTACCGCATCTCAGGTCAGTAACTCAATTTTGCCTTAGTAAATTTGCTAGAGAGACATCATGGCTCATACCCAATTGGCGGTCATCGGTGGTGGTCCTGGGGGCTACGCAGCAGCTTTTTTGGCTGCCGACGAAGGAATGGAAGTCACCCTCATCGAAAAAGAACCGCGTCTCGGGGGAACGTGTTTGCTGCGTGGATGTATCCCATCCAAGGCGCTTTTGCACGTAGCACGCGTGATTGACGAAGTTCACGAACTAAACAAGGACTGGGGTGTCACCTTCAGTGAACCACAGATCGAGCTCGACAAGCTGCGTGCTCGCAAAGAAGGGGTGATTAAGTCCCTTTCGACCGGCCTGGGGCAACTCGCCAAGAAGCGAAATGTGACCGTCATCAAGGCCAAAGCCAGCTTCATCGATTCGAGCACGCTCGAACTGGAAGGGGACGATCCTTCCATTCCTGAAGGGGGTAAGCTGACGTTTGATCACGCGATTGTCGCCACGGGTTCGGTGGCTGCCATGCCGCCCGCTTTTCAGATCGACTCGCCACGGGTGATGGACTCGACCGGCGCTCTGGAGCTGCAAGACATTCCCGAAACCATGCTGGTGATCGGTGGTGGCTATATCGGCCTGGAAATGGGCACTGTGTACGCCCACCTGGGTACCAAGGTCAGTGTCGTCGAGTTGACCGATGGACTTCTACCGGGTGCCGACCGTAACCTGGTCAAACCGCTGGCCAAGAAGCTGGAAGAATTGTTCGAGGGTCGTATCTTCACCAACACCAAGGTCGGTTCGCTGGGCGATCGCGACGGCAAGGTCGAAGTTGCCTTCGAAGGTCCAAACAAGTTCGGCACATTCAAGTATGACCGCGTCCTGGTTTCGATCGGTCGCTGGCCGAACACCAAGGGAATTGGCCTGGAAAACACGCAGTGCGTTGTCGACAAGCGAGGTTTCATTGGGGTCGATAAGCAGCTTCGCACGGCTGATCCGAAGATCTCGGCCATTGGCGACGTGACCGGCAACCCAATGCTCGCTCACAAAGCAACGCACGAAGGTCGTGCCGCCGTCGAGGCCATTCTGGGCCACCCGGTTTCCTTCGAGCCTGCTGCGATTCCGGCCGTGATCTTCACTGATCCAGAAATTGCCTGGGCTGGTCTGATGGAAGAAGAAGCCAAAGCCATGGGTAAGAAGGTCGAAGTGGCCATGTATCCATGGGCTGCCAGCGGACGTGCCCAAGCATTGGGGCGTACCGATGGGTTGACCAAGTGGATCATCGATCCTGAGACCCAACGCGTTTTGGGCTGCGGTATTGTCGGACCTGGGGCCGGTGAGATGATTTCCGAAGCCGTTTTGGCACTGGAAATGCGAGCCGAAGTCTTTGATCTGACCTCGACAATTCACCCGCATCCGACCCTAAGCGAGACGGTTATGAACGCTGGTGAGGTATTTTTCGGAACCGCTACCGAAATTTACAAGCCAAAGAAGAAGTCGTAACGTCTTGTCCTTAAACAACTTGTAGTTTTAATTGGGCTTATGCCGATTCTGCTGACTGCAGAAGACGGAGAGGGTTCGCCTACCACTCGCTGACAAATACGGTCAGCGCGGTAGAATTCAGACTCGAAGCCCGCCTCGGGCCTAAACCGAGATTGATCTTTGAGATAAGTTAATCGAGGGTTGCTTCGCCAGAAGAGCGTCGCGCAATGAAGTCGCGACGAACGAGATTTTTCCCTGGCGCAAAGCAACGGACTGAAAAAAGGGAAGTTGCATGGCGAACGCCAAAATGATGCCTGCCGAAGAGAACTTGATGCGGAACAACCCGTCGACCTTTTCCCAAGACGTGGACCCGGCGGAAACGCAAGAGTGGCTCGACTCGCTCGACTACGTTCTGGAAGGAAAAGGGGATGATCGGGTTCGCTTTCTTCTCTCGGCTTTAGAGAATCGAGCTCACGCACGCGGCGTGGATGTGCCGTTTGCTGCCAACACGCCGTACATCAATACGATTCATTCCTCCGATCAGCCGGCGTACCCGGGTAACCGAGAATTTGAACGCCGCATCAAGAGCATCATCCGCTGGAACGCGATGGCGATGGTGACGCGGGCCAACAAGAACTTTGAGGGCCTGGGTGGTCACATCAGTACGTTCGCTTCAAGTGCTACGCTGGTGGAAGTCGCTTTCAATCACTTCCTGCGTGGTCGTGGAAGCGGCTACGAAGGGGACCAGGTTTATTTCCAGGGGCACGCTTCCCCGGGTATTTACTCGCGGGCGTTCGTCGAAGGACGCTTGACCGAAAAGAACCTCGAGAACTTCCGCCGTGAATTGCAGCCGGAAATGGGGCTTTCGTCCTATCCGCACCCATGGCTGATGGAAGATTTCTGGGAATTTCCAACCGTTTCGATGGGCTTGGGACCGATCTGCTCGATCTATCAGGCTCGCTTCAATCGCTACATGCATGACCGGGGTTTGAAAGACACCAGCAAGACACGCGTCTGGGCGTTCCTCGGTGACGGCGAATGCGATGAACCGGAAACCTTGGGTGCGATCAGCCTCGCTTCGCGCGAACAACTCGACAACCTGACGTGGGTCATCAACTGCAACCTGCAGCGTCTCGACGGTCCAGTTCGTGGTAACGGCAAGATCATCCAGGAACTGGAAGCGGTCTTCCGTGGTGCCGGCTGGAACGTCATCAAGGTGGTTTGGGGAAGCGACTGGGATCCGCTGCTGGAAGCCGACAAGACGGGCCTTCTGGTCAAGCGAATGGAAGAAGTCGTCGACGGTCAGTACCAGAAGTACGTTGTCGAATCGGGCGAATACATTCGCAAGCACTTCTTCGGCAAGTATCCCGAGTTGCTGGAACTGGTGAAGAACTACTCCGACGAAAAGCTGCAGAAGCTGACTCGTGGTGGTCACGATCCTGAAAAGGTTTACGCAGCCTACAAAGCGGCGACCGAATGCAAAGGGAAGCCGACCGTCGTCATCGCCAAGACGATCAAGGGTTATGGTCTGGGCGAAGCTGGCGAAGGCCGCAACGTCACCCACAACCAGAAGAAGCTCAACGAAGAAGAACTGCGAGAGTTCCGCACACGCTTCAGCATTCCGATCTCGGATGAAGAAGTCGTGAAAGCTCCGTTCTACCGTCCGCCGGAAGATAGCGCTGAAATGCGTTACCTGAAGAAGCGACGTCAAGAACTGGGGGGCCCGGTTCCTTCGCGTCCGACCACTCATCCCACGTCGACCATCCCAACCATGGAGGAATACAAAGAATTCCTCGGTGGCAGCAAGGGGAAAGAAATGTCGACCACGATGGGTTTTGTCCGCCTGCTTTCCAAGCTGTGCAAGGACCAGAACATCGGTCAGAACATCGTGCCGATCGTCCCTGACGAATCGCGTACTTTCGGTATGGAAGGGATGTTCCGCCAAGTCGGTATTTATGCCCACTCGGGGCAGTTGTACGAGCCGGTCGACTCCGATCAGCTGATGTATTACAAGGAAGCCAAAGACGGTCAGATCCTGGAAGAAGGGATCACCGAAGCGGGGTCGATGTCGTCGTTTATTTCGGCGGGCAATGCGTACTCGCAACACGGCATCAACATGATTCCGTTCTTCATTTACTACAGCATGTTCGGCTTCCAGCGGATCGGTGACCTGGTCTGGTGTGCAGCTGATACCCGTGCCAAAGGTTTCATGATCGGCGGTACCGCAGGTCGTACGACCCTCAACGGCGAAGGTTTGCAGCACCAGGATGGCCACAGCCATCTGAACGCGATCGCCTTCCCAACGGTTCGTTCCTACGACGTCTGTTATGCCTATGAAACGGCTGTCATCACCCTCGACGGGATGAAAAAGCTGTACGAACAGGGCGAAACGGCCATCTACTACATCACCGTAGGCAACGAAAACTACGTGATGCCCGAGATGCCTGCAGGTGCTGAAGAGGGAATCATTCGCGGTATTTACAAGCTGAAAACGCAAGAGGCCGACAAGCCGCGTGCGAAGGTTCAGCTGATGGGTAGCGGAACGATCACTCGCTGCGTGCTCGATGCTGCTCAGATTCTGGCTGAGAAGTACAACATCGCCAGCGATGTCTGGGGCGTTACCAGCTACACCGAGTTGCGTCGCGATGCCCAGTCGTGCGAACGTTGGAACATGTTCCATCCCACCGAAGAGCCGAAGAAGTCGTACATCGAAACCGTCATGGACGGCGTCGAAGGTCCGTTTATCTCGGCTTCCGACAATGTCCGGGCATGGGGCGAACAGATCCGTCCTTACCTGCCTGGCAACATGGTTGCTCTGGGAACCGACGGTATGGGACGCAGCGAAACTCGCGAAGCGCTGCGTCGTCACTTCGAGGTCGATGCCGAATCGGTGGTCATTGCCACGCTTTACGAGTTGGCTCGCACCGGCAAGATCGAGCGTACCGAAGTGGCTCAGGCGATCAAAGATTTGAACTTCGACGCGGAAAAGCCAAACCCATATTTTGCCTAACGGCATATTGGCAGCATCGTCGGTCGGACAGACCCCTGGCCGACGACCGCTTTTCCATGCGACTTGAAATACGCATTCCAAGCAAGGTTATTCACCATGGCAATAGACGTACAACTGCCTGATCTGGGCGATGGAATTGAATCGGGAGACGTGCTGGCCGTGCATGTTTCGGTGGGCGATACGGTCGAAAAGGGACAAACCCTGATCGAAATCGAAACCGATAAGGCCACGGTCGATGTTCCCAGCACCGAAGGGGGCAAGATTGCAAAGGTCCACGTCAAGACGGGCGATACCGTAGCTGTTCACGCGCCGATCGTGACCCTGGAAGCCGCCGGCTCCGCTGGTTCTTCGGCACCTCCTGTCGCTGCACCACCTCAGGAAGAAAAGGCCCCTGAACCAGAAGCCCCTCCGGCTCCGGTTAAGGCCGTCGAGCCAGCTCCGGTTCGCGAAGAACCTAAAGCGGCTCCTCAGCCTACTAAGCCAGTGGCACCACCCAAGCCAGTTACCCCGGCACCAGCCCCAGTTGCCGAAGCACCTAGCGCCGACGACAGCGTGCCAGCCGGGCCGGCCGTGCGTCGCTTTGCCCGCGAAGTAGGTGTCGATCTGCGCAACGTTACCGGTTCGGGTCCCAATGGTCGCATCGAACGTGATGACGTTCTGCGTACCGTTCGAGATTTGAACCAAGGAGGATCGGCCGCCAAGTCGGGTGCGGCTTCCGCGGCCCCTGCGACGGGCGCTTTGCCATCGCTCACCGGCGAAGCCAACCAGGACAAGTACGGTCCGGTTCGCATCGAGAAGATGAAGAAGATCCGCAAGGTCACCGCTGCTCAGATGAGCAAGAGCTGGACGACTGCTCCGCGGGTTACCAACTTCGACGACGCCGACATCACGGCCCTCGAAGAACTGCGTCAGCAAAGCAAAGACGACTACGCCGAGGCTGGTGTCAAGCTGACCACTATGCCGTTTTTGATCAAGGCCGTTGCCGTTGCTTTGCGTGAGCATCCGGAACTGAACGCCTCGATCGACATGGAACAGGAACAGGTCATCTACAAAGATTACGTGAACGTCGGTATTGCCGTCGATTCCGATCGTGGTCTGCTCGTGCCGAATATGAAGAACACCGATCGCATGTCGATTCCCGACATCGCTCGTAGCCTTCAGCAAACGGCTTCCGACATTCGTGGCAACACGTTTGAAATGTCGGCCATCCAAGGTGGGACCTTCACGATCAGCAACCTGGGAGCTATCGGCGGTACTTACAGCACGCCAATCATCAATGTCCCGGAAGTTGCCATCCTGTTGGTTGGCCGCTCGCGAAAGATGCCGGTCGTTGTGAAAGACCAAATCGTTGCTCGCCTGATGATGCCGCTGAGCCTGTCGTACGATCACCGCCTGGTCGATGGTGCCACGGCCCAGCGATTCCTGAACGACGTCAAGAGCCTGCTGGAGAACCCCAGCAAGCTGTTGATGGCTCCTTAGTCATCCGAGCCACTCTCGAAATGTATAAAAGCCCCCTCGCGATACCAGATTGCGAGGGGGCTTTCTTTTTCGTCGTTGGGAATTGGGGTAACCTTCTATGGGGCACTCAAAAGGATGGAGTGGAGCAGGCCAATTCTGGTGGCTATAATCCAGGTCGATTGAATCTCGATCTTGCGAATGGGTGATCATGGCCAAGCTTCATATTGTCTGTCCGAATTGCAGTACCAAGTATCCCGTTGCCGACGACAAACTTGCCGGGCGGCGAGTCACGTGTAAGAAGTGCTCGCAGAAGTTCGTTGCAGAGATTCAGGGGGCCACTCCACCTCCGGAGGATGACCTGTCTCTGATACCCAGCAGCGCGGCAGATGATCCGTTTGGAGGAGATTCTTTCGGTGGGGGTGATCTGTTTGGCGACTTTCCGAGTTCGGAATCAGCCACGTCAGCGCCTTCGCTAGGAGCATTGCCTGCCAAGCAAAAGAGCAACTCGCCTGGGGGCTTCGACCTTATACCTATTCTGCTTGGATCGGCGCGAGTGGTCGGCGTTTCGGTTGTGGTCATCATTGCGTTCTCGACAGTTTTTGCCTCGCCCGGCTCAGGCCAGGGGTCGTCCCCCGGCAACAATGTAGCGGGCGGTCCGCGTGGCCCAGGGGCACCTTGGAACGATCGAGGATTTGGGCCACCGCAAAACCAAGGCGGGGCAAGAAGCGAGGGGGCGTTCGCGCCGCCGCGTAGTCAAGGCGGGGCGAACGATGAAGGGATTTATGTGCCACCGGCTGATGGTCCGAACCCAAGCCCGCCATTCGGTGGATCGACCCCGAATCAACGCAATGAGCCCTCCTTGGGGCGGACGAATCCACCGCCACCAGGCATGATGCCTAATTGGGGACCCAGTCGTAGACCATCCGGTGAGGATTTTAGAAAGCAGTTAGAGAAGGATTATGGGGATAAGCTCGTACGCTTAGAGCACAAGAAGATCAGTGTCGATCAGACCAAAGAGATTGGGAAAGTTTTGGGCCCTCTTATGATCAACATGTCTTATTCCAGCTTCTTCGATCCCAATGTTGATAGCTATGTCTTCTTGTTTCCATACGACGGCGATCTGAACGAACTGGCTTCGAAGATCACCTTTGGCGAGGTGGACAAAGTACTCGTAGGTGAGCGGCGAATCCGTATGAAGACGATCACGATTCCCTGACGGTTCCGATAGCAAAGCGGGTAGGGCCAGCCTATGAATGCTAGTCAGCTCGTTCAGAGTGTGATCGAAGCCCCGCAATTTCTCAGTCAGCAAGTCCTGCTGATTGAGAAGCTCGCGATTCAAGATGCGACCGCGTTGGTGTCGCATCTGGTTCAGGCATTCCACGCTTATCAGTTGTGGCCCCAGGACGCGGCCTGCCTCATCGCTGCTTGCCGTCCGACCGACGAGCAGTTGCTGCAACTCTTGAAGGATGAGCGTGAACGTTGCCAAAAACTTGGCCTACACATCCTGGCTCAGTTGATTGACGCGTATCACTTCCAGCAGCAGGCACACACGGACTTGGCGATTGTCGTTCTTTCGCTACTACGGACGGAAGTATTTTGGCCGAGGCGAAAGTACATGCGCTCGCTGGAGGCTTGGGCGAAATCTCATTCCTTCCCGGGCGACGCCCCGCCAGCATAGCGTTGATAGTAAGGCCTGGTCGCAACAGGAAGAGAACCGCCACATCCGCATGCAGTGGAGATATGAAGAGAAGCGATCGACTCGATGGGTGGATTTTCATGGTACTCGCCGGTGTGAAAGCCTTGCAGAAGTATGGTGTCAAGTTAAACCTGATTCGCGATCAGTTGCCGGACGGCGTTGTGGAAATGTAGTGGCCGACTGTTAGATATTTAGAAGGGAAAGAGGGCTTCGATGATAATGTTTCTACGCGTGGTGATTGGTGTTATCGCAGGCCTGGCACTTGCGTTTGTCTTGGTCATTGGTGTCGAGCTATTCAGCGCAGTAGTGCATCCGTTTCCCGAAGGTTTTGAGGGGACGGAAGAGGAAATCTGCGCGCACGTCGAAAAGTACCCTGGCTGGGTACTGGCTGTGGTTGTGCCGATGTGGGCGCTGATTTTATTTAGCAGTACATGGGTCTCGCGAAAGATCGGCGGCCTGGTGGCGTCGCTACTAGTCGGATCGCTACTTTTGATCGCAGTAGGATTTAACCAATGGATGCTGCCGTATCCGATATGGTTTGAAGTAGCGAACTTCGTGGCGTTGCCATTGGCCATGCTGGGCGCGATTCAGATTAATCGCACCAAGGTAGAAACATTACTGAACGAGAGTGGGGACGCGGAGAATCTCTCACGGTAACCCTCTCCCTGCGTGGGAGAGGGGATTAGAGATCTTGTCAGAGGACGCTTCGTCTAGGTCAGCGTCCAGCCATCGGGTAGGCAGGCACCTTTTTCGATGCAAGGAATGCCGTCGACGATGGTGACCCCTTCCGGGTATTCCTTGTCTTCCAGGTTGTCGGTTTTCACCACGCGGACGTTATTGCCGATGTGGCAATTCTTGTCGACGATGGCTCCCTTGATGACACTGCCGGAACCGATCTTCATGCGAGGTCGGCCGCACGATTCATCGGCTTCGGTTTCCATGCGAGTCGCGTAGTAGTCGCAGCCCATCAGCACCGAGTCTTCGATGGTGACGTTTTCTTCGATCACGCTACGCAGGCCAATCACGCTGTTCTTGATCGTGCAGCCTTTGCCGATCTGGCAGCCGTCAGCGATCATGCTATTGGTGATCATGCTTTCCATGACCATCGTTGGTGGCAGGAAGCGAGCACGGGTGAAGATCGGCGCGTCTTCTTCGACAAACTCGAACGGAGGCGTCGGGGCCAGCGTGGCGAGGTTCGATTCGTAGAACGCTTTGATCGTACCGATGTCTTCCCAGTAGCTGTCGAACATGTGCATCTGCACTTTTTTCGCACGAATCGCTGCCGGGAAGATCTCTTTACCGAAGTCCTGGTAGTCGGTCTTTTCCAACAGTTCAACCAGTGTGTCGCGGTTGAACAGGTAGTTACCCATGCTCGCCAGGCAGTCACGACCGTTGGACTGAATGCCACGGGCATCGATCCAGGCTGGATCGGTTCGCACGTGGGCCAGTTCTTCGGGGGTCTTGGGCTTTTCGACGAAGCCGTTCACACGACCGGTCTCGTCGATCTTCATGATGCCCAAACCGCTGGCGTCCTTCGAGTGAACCGGCAAACCGGCGATCGAGACGTCGGCACCTGATTCGATGTGCGAGTCGAGCATCTCGCGATAGTCCATGCGGTACAACTGATCGCCTGAGAGAATCAGGACATAATCGATGCCGTGCTGCTGGATGTATCGCAGATTCTTGCGAACCGCGTCGGCGGTGCCTTGGTACCAGTCTGAACCTTCGCTGGCAGTCTGCTGAGCGGCCAACAGTTCGACAAAACCACCATTGAAGTGGTCGAAGCGGTAGGTTTGGCGGATGTGGCGGTGCAAACTGACCGACATGAACTGCGTCAGCACATAGATGCGGTTCATCTGGCTGTTCAAGCAGTTGGAGAGGGGGATATCGATCAAGCGGTACTTGCCCGCCAGCGGCACGGCTGGTTTCGAGCGGTATTTGGTCAACGGGTACAGCCGCGTTCCACGGCCTCCGCCCAGCACCAGGCAGATGACATTACGCATAGGTCACCTTCTCTCCATGGAAGAAAAGCATTGGGGATGTTTTAGTCGGTGGCGTTCGAACGATAACGGTTTACGTCGCGAGTACGCAAGCCAATGCGTATCCGCCCCACCCAATATTCGCGCAACTTTATGCAATTATTGCGCCGCAAAGGATACGACGCTTACTTTCGATAAAATCCGCGGCGACGCTGTTCGCTATAGCGTTCCAGGGCTTCGTTGATGATCGGCAGAGCCAATTCCGATGGCAGGATCTCGTCGACCTCAACCGATTTCCCTTCCAACATCTTGTAGTCTTGGAAGAAGCGCCGCAACATGTTTCGGCGATGAATAGGCAGATCAATCGCTTCATTGTAGGAAGAATATTCCGGATCGGTCACAGCGACGGCGATAATCTTATGATCGAGTTTGCCGCTATCGACCATCGTCATCAGGCCCACAGCCCGGGCGGTGATCAGCGTCAAAGGGGCAACCGGTTCCTGGCACAAAACCAGCACATCGAGCGGGTCGTCGTCTTCGGCCAGTGTTTGCGGCACAAATCCGTAGTTGGCCGGATAGTGAACGGCCGAATACAGCATACGGTCCATTCGCAAAAGGCCCGTGTCTTTGTCCAACTCGTACTTGATGCTGGACCCTGTCGGGATCTCAATGACCGCACAGAATTCCCTTGGGATGTCTTCACCGGGGGTCACGTCGTGCCAAGCGTGCGTCATAGATGCGAATCTTCCTCAAGAATCAGAATTTTTCTGATTCCAATAGGTTTACCAAATTGCCATATTCGGTCCGGCTTCTCTGTTAGGCATAGTCTAACGGAAGCAAATCATTGCTTGTAAGCATCCGTCGTAAGTTGCTTCGCGTCAACCGCAGTGAACGATGCTAAGTTCATTTCACGACGAAATTTACAAGACGACCCGGAACGACGATCGTTTTCACGATTTGTTTTCCCTCGAGAAGTTCCAGAACGCGAGCGTCGGCCTTTGCAAGAGCTTCAAGATCATCCTTCTTAATGTCGGCTGGAACCGTGATACGGCCGCGAACTTTACCCATAATCTGTACGGGGACTTCGACCTCGTTGTCCTTGGTATACGACTCGACGAACTGTGGCCATGGCTCATAAGCCAATGTGTTACCGTGGCCAAGTAATTGCCAGAATTCTTCTGCTAAGTGAGGTGCCAACGGCGAAAGCATGAGGGCGAACCACTCCATCGCTTTCTTGGGCCGCGTCGACTCCTTGGTGAAGAAGTTGGTGAACTCCATCAAGCGGGCAATGGCCGTGTTGAAGCTGATGTTGTTGAGGTCATGCGTGACGCTTTTGAGCGTACGATGGAGTATCTTGTTCTGCTCTTCGGTCGGCTCGACGTCTTGAATGGCCGCGTTGAGGACCACCTCTTCGGCGTTGTGATCGATGAGCATACGCCACGCTCGATCGAGGAACCCACGAACCCCCTTCACACCATCCATTGCCCATGGCTTGGTCGCTTCAAGCGGGCCCATGAACATTTCGTAAAGGCGAAGACTATCGGCACCAAAATCACGCACGACGTCATCCGGGTTCACGACATTGCCGCGGCTCTTCGACATTTTGTGGGCACGCGAGTCGATACGGATGTCGTTGTTAGCGGCTAGGACAAAGCCGTCCCCCTTCTTAAAGACATCCCCCTCGGCAAGTGCAACCGACTTGACCGCGTTCCCCTTGTCATCGACGAGCGAACCGTCTTCCTGCTTCTTCACGAGGTTACTAGCGATCCACGAACCATCCTCCGTTTGGAAGCCCATGTATTCGATCTCGCCCAAGATCATCCCTTGGTTGACGAGTTTCTGGAAGGGTTCCGGTGTCGAAACGTAACCGCGGTCGTAAAGCACCTTGTGCCAGAAGCGAGAATACAAAAGGTGAAGCACGGCGTGTTCGGCACCACCGATGTACAAATCGATCGGCATCCAGGCCTTTTCTTTCTCTGGATCGACGAAGACCTGGTCGTTCTTCGGATCGATGAAGCGAAGGTAGTACCAGCACGAGCCAGCCCACTGCGGCATGGTGTTCGTTTCACGCTTGTACTTCACGCCGTCGATGACCGGGTAAAGCCACGACTCGTCCGCTTTTTCAAGCGGCGGTTCCGGACGCCCGATTGGCTTGTAATCTTCGATCTGCGGCAAGTCGACCGGAAGCTGATCGACCGGTACGGCGCGGATCTTGCCGGTAGGTTCGCCGTTGGCATCCAGCTCTTTGAGGATCGGGAAAGGCTCGCCCCAGAAACGCTGGCGACTGAAGAGCCAGTCGCGAAGCTTGAAGTTGGTCGCTTCGCGGCCGAGGCCGTTCTGTTCGAGGTCGAGAGCGATCTGCGCCTTCACCTCGGCGGTCTTCATGCCGTTGTATTTGCCGGAATTGATCGCTACACCATCGAAGGTCGCACAGGCCTTGCCGGCAAGGACCGCGTCGCGGTCGATGTCGGACTTGTCGCCTGGGTCGACAACGGCAATCACCGGGATGTTGAACTTCTGAGCGAACTCGAAGTCGCGATCATCATGCGCCGGCACGGCCATGATGGCCCCGGTGCCGTAGCTGGCTAGGACGTAGTCGGCGATCCAGATCGGCACGGGCTGACCGGTAACCGGATTGATGGCATACGATCCAGAGAAGACGCCGGTCTTGTCTTTGGCAAGCTCGGTGCGTTCCAAGTCGGACTTGAACGCGGCTGCCTGGCAGTACTTCTTCACGGCGTCGGACTGCTCAGCGGTGGTCAGTTGATCGACAAGCGGATGTTCCGGGGCGATGACCATGTAGGTGGCCCCGAAAAGCGTATCGGGACGCGTCGTGTAAACGCGAAGCACGTCGGTGCCTGGTTTGCGAGGGTAGCCGAGCTTCTTACGCTCGATCTCCCACGGAGTGTACTGCTGGGCAGTGCCGAGGAAGAAGTCGACTTCCGCACCAGCGCTACGGCCAATCCAATTTCGCTGAAGCTGCTTGATGCTTTCTGACCAGTCGAGTGATTCGAGATCGCTTTCCAATCGCTGAGCGTAGGCCGTAATGCGAAGCATCCACTGGCGGAGGGGCAGCCGCTGCACGGGATGGCCGCCGCGTTCGCTCTTGCCGTCGATCACTTCTTCGTTGGCAAGCACGGTGCCAAGCTCGGGGCACCAGTTGACTGGGGCCTCGCTAACGTAAGCCAGACGATGTTCGTCCTGGTAATCGCGGACGGCTTCGTCCCCTTCGGCTTTCACGTCGTCGGGGATCGGAAGCTCGGCAATTGGGCGGCCTTTGCCGGCGTCGTGGTCGTACCACGTGTCGAAGAGAACGAGGAAAATCCACTGCGTCCAAAGGAAATAGTCGACGTCGGTCGTGGCGATCTGACGCTGCCAGTCATAGCTGAAGCCAAGCATCTTCAACTGGCGGATGAATTCGCCGATATTCTTTTCGGTCGTTTCGCGAGGATGGACGTTATGCTTGATCGCGTATTCTTCCGCCGGAAGCCCGAACGAGTCGAAGCCCATCGGGTGCAAGACGCTTTTTCCGTTCATGCGAGCAAAGCGGCAGACGATATCGGTTGCCGTGTAACCTTCGGGATGCCCTACATGGAGGCCGGCACCACTTGGATAGGGAAACATATCCAAGACGTAAAGCTTCTCGCCGCTGGGGAGATCAGGCGTGCGGAAAGTTTGATTCTCGTCCCAGTACTTTTGCCATTTGGGTTCGATCTGGGCCGGATTGTAGCGAGGCATGGGTGATATCCAGTTGTCTAATTTGCGGTGATCCCGCAGCTTGGTCTGCTCGAAATTTGGGTCGATTGGGGTGGGATCGCCGCAAAATGTTGTTACATAGGGCTTTCCCACAGTCTCGCGAAGGTAACGATTCTAATGGTCCACACGAAAACTGACAATTCAAGGACCCCATTGGTTCTCCGGAACGTTCGCGCAATAGCGACCTCGTAGATAAAATCTGTGCCAGGATTTCGCGAGAATTGCATGTTGCCAAGACGATTACCCTGGTAGACTGCTGGTTTCCCAAAATTACGACCCCCCAACACGAACCCCTGAATCCTTATGCTTCACGGACGACGTCATCTTCAGCTGGTTGATTCCGAACGCGACGCGATGCGAGTTGCCTGTCAGTTCAACGCGCAACTGATGGACTTCGTGCGCCCTCATGTCAAAGCTGGCATCACGACCGAGGCCATTGATCGAATGGTGCACGAGTACACACTCGATCATGGACACACGCCGGCCTGTTTGAATTACCAAGGCTTCCCGAAAAGCTGCTGTACTAGCATCAATGAAGTCATTTGCCATGGGATTCCAGACAAGTACGAGCTGAAAGAAGGGGATATCGTTAACGTCGACCTGACGTCGATCGTCGACGGATGGCACGGCGATCAATCGGAAACCTTCTTGATTGGTGAAGTGACCCCAGAAGCCAAGCAGGTTACCCAGTGTGCGTTTGACTGCTTGTACCTGGCCATTGATGCGATCTACCCCGAGTGCCGCGTTTCGGAAATTGGCCGGGTGATTGTCGAAGAGGCTAAGAAATACAACTTTGGCGTGGTCGAGGAGTTTGTCGGGCACGGCTTAGGTCGACGATTCCATCAAGATCCTTCGATTCCTCATGTGCCGACACGTGCTGCCCACTCGGTTCGCCTGCTGCCAGGTGTCTGCTTCACGATTGAACCGATGATCAACATCGGAGGTGCCGCAACCCAACTCGATCCGACCGATGGTTGGACGGTCCGCACGCGCGATCGCAGCTTGAGTGCCCAGTTCGAGCACACGATTCTTATGACCGAGAACGGCCCCGAGATCCTTTCGATGACGAAAGATGGTCCTCAGAAGGGACATAAGTTCTAAACCCGGTCGCGATAGCACTGAAATCAATCTTGCCGGCAACCGCGTTTTTTTGGTATTTCCTCGGGTAATGACTCAAGTTCTTGCCTGAGGGACCCGGCTATGTTCTGTTTTCGACCACTTTGCTTGCTGATGCTTGCTGGCATTTTGCCGTGCGCTGCGACCGCATTGGCAAGTGAACCTTACAAGGGACGTATCACTACCGCCCAGGTCTTCACCCGTAGCGGCCCGGGGCAGAACTACTATCCCACTGCCTACCTGGAAAAGAACACGGTCGTGGATGTCTACCGTGAAGATGTCGGAGGTTGGCTGGCCATTCGCCCGACCGAAAATGAATTCAGCCTGGTGCGGGCCGAAGATCTTTCGTATGGCGATGACCGCCGGATTGCCCATGTTCGCACGGCGGAAGCACCTGCTTTCGTCGGTAGCCAAATCAGCGACCAACACCACATCACGCACGTCAAGCTTGACCAGGACGAACCGCTGGAAGTGCTGGGGATCGTGGAGCTTCGCGACCCCCAGACCGGCAAGAAGGAAGCATTCTATCGTATCGCGCCCCCGGCCGGCGAATTCCGCTGGATCAACAAGCATTTTGTTGAAGCGATCGGTATTCAGCCGCGTCCTCAGGGACCGACCGTTGACTCGGCTGCCATGGCTCAGACGTTGCAGGATGACAAGTTCTGGACAGCGAACGAGGAGAAGCTGAGCGCAGTTCGACCTGTTTCCTTCGATGAAGAGGCCGATCGGCCGGGTGCGAACATCACTGGTGAACTACAACCACTCGACGAAATTGGGCCCGGCACTAGTTTGAACCTGATCGAGCTCGAACTGCACGTTAGCCGCGAGTGCATCAAGCCGGTCGACGAGTGGAATTTCAAGCCACTTAAGGATCAAGCCAAGCGGCTAATCGTGGAAGGGGAAACGCCACTAGAGCGGGGTAAGGCCCGGTTGCTACTGGAGAAAATCGAGCAGTTCAACGAGCTCTACGAGCGTAAGCTGGCGACCAAGGAAGCGATTTCGGCGGCATCCATTCCGCTAAAAACACCGCTGGTCAGCGACGAAAAGCTCGGAGAAGTCGAGCCCTCCAGCGACCCAGCTGCTTCGTTTAAAGAAGACGGTTTTGACCCGCGATACGATGGTAAAGGGTGGTTGATGCCAGTCATCACGCGGGCCTCGTCGACCCGGAATCCCAATCAATACACGCCGCCGTTCGCCTTGACCGATGCTCAGGGGAATGTGCTTCAGTTCGTCAGTCCTTCGCCAGGGCTGAACTTGCGGCGATATGCCCGGATGCAGGTAGGTATTTACGGGCAGATCTCTCCGCTAGACCAATACACGAAGCAGCACCTTACAGCGCACCGGATTGTGGTGCTATCGCGGCACGAAAAGAAATAGCTTTGCGGTGAGTGTCATGGCCCAAATGGGCGAATCATGGTCAAATAGTGGGAATTGACAGGCGATTTGGTTTGAGCCTGTCTGTCGGATGAATTCTCACTGAAAGCCAGTATGAGCGAAGACGGTTCCCCCAGCGCCACTCTTGAAGATGCCCTGCAAAAGTATGGGGCTCCTCTGCCTGCGGAAATCCGCGATCAACTTCAGCGGTATATCGACGCGCTGTGGGAGATCAACAAATCGCTGAACCTCACGCGGCACACCGACTACGATAAGTTCGTCTCTCGCGATTTGATCGACAGTCTGGCACTGGCTGGTCAGCTGAAGCCCAACGAAGAAATTCTCGACATGGGAAGTGGCGGGGGCGTTCCCGGGATTGTGATTGCGATCCTGCGGCCCGATATACGTGTCACCTTATGTGATTCGGTCGGCAAAAAGGCCCACGCGATGCAGGCCATCGTCGAGCAGCTCGAGCTGGAGGTTCCCGTTTACCACAATCGGGCGGAAGAGATTCTGGAAGACTTCAGCTTCGATGCCGTTGTTTGCCGTGCGGTTGCGCCGATGAAGAAGCTGCTAACGTGGTTAGATGGACATTGGCCAGCTGCCGGCCGTTTGCTGACCATCAAAGGTGGGCGCTGGCTCGAAGAAGTCAAAGAAGCCCGTCATCATGGCGTGACTAAGGGGGTCGAGATTCGCAATGCCCACGAATACGAGACCCCCGGTAACGATCATCCTAGCGTGATCGTAAAAGTTTGGCCGAAAGGTCGCAAAGAGCCCTAAATACCGGTTGGTTGAGAGCTTGCGCTGGTCAACGTCGCAATGGCCGGATATCGCCACAGAAAATCAAAAGAGTGTTAAGCCAGTTCAACTTACGGTCGATTAGTGTCGTTGTTGATATTAGTTACGACCCGTATAATCAGACGATTCTCTCCTGGCTTTCCCAGGCAATAAAGAGAGCGACCGACCCCAGCGGCAGTTGGCCTGATGCAACTTGAGCAAGCTGCCTAACTTCAACCTACAGCGATTGATTGATGTCCGGTTATCAGATTACGCATCTCAAACAGTTGGAAGCAGAGAGCATCCACATCATCCGCGAAGTCGCGGCCGAGTTTGAGAACCCGGTGATGTTGTACTCCGTTGGAAAAGATTCTTCCGTCATGGTTCAATTGGCCTTGAAGGCCTTCTATCCGGCCAAGCCGCCGTTTCCTTTGATGCATGTCGACACGACATGGAAGTTCAAGGAAATGATTCAGTTCCGCGAGGACTACGCTCGCAAGGAACTGGGGCTCGATCTGATCGTGCACATCAACGAAGAAGGTCAGAAGATCGGCATCGATCCGTTCGAGGATAGTGTCCGCCACACGGACTTGATGAAGACAGTCTCGCTGAAGCAGGCACTCGACAAGTACAAATTCGACGCGGCATTCGGTGGTGCCCGCCGCGATGAAGAGAAGTCACGAGCCAAGGAACGCGTCTTTTCGTTCCGCGACAGAAACCACCGCTGGGACCCAAAGAATCAGCGTCCCGAGTTGTGGAGTCTCTACAACACCAAGGTGAATAAAGGGGAAAGCATTCGCGTGTTCCCTCTTTCCAACTGGACGGAGCTCGACGTCTGGCAATACATCCACCTGGAAAAGATTCCGATTGTGCCGCTGTACTACTCGGCCAAGCGTCCGGTCGTCTGGCGAAATGATATGTGGATCATGGTCGACGACGACCGCTTTCAGCTTCAGCCAGGTGAGAAGGTGGAAGAGAAGATGGTTCGCTTCCGTACGCTCGGCTGCTATCCGCTGACCGGTGCCGTCGAATCGGAAGCCGACAACCTGCCTGAAATCATTCAGGAAATGCTTCTGACGACCACCTCCGAACGCCAAGGCCGCGCGATCGACAAAGATCAGGGTGCCTCGATGCAGAAAAAGAAGGAAGAGGGCTACTTCTAAGGAAGTGGTGCCCGCAGACGGGCAAGTGTTCAGTGTTCAGTTTTCAGTAACGGAAAGTACTGAAAGCTTGGAATAGCTGGACCTTGAATCCTACTGAAATCTGAACACTGAAAATTGAAAACTGACGCATGTCCCATAAATCTGACCTGATCGCGACTGACATTCATGCTTATCTCGCCCAGCACGAGAAGAAGGAACTGCTGCGGTTTTTGACGTGCGGCAGTGTCGACGACGGTAAGAGCACGCTGCTAGGTAAGCTGCTGATCGAATCGAAGGCCGCCTACGAAGATCAGTTGGCAGCAATCGAAAGAGAGTCGGCCACGCACGGCACGGTTGCCGGCGAGATTGATCCGGCCCTGTTGACCGACGGATTGAAGGAAGAACGTGAGCAGGGCATTACGATCGACGTGGCCTATCGCTACTTCTCGACGGCCAAGCGAAAGTTCATCGTCGCCGATACCCCAGGGCACGAACAATACACCCGCAACATGGCCACTGGTGCCTCAACCGCTGACTTGGCCATCATTCTGATCGATGCTCGCCAAGGCGTGCTAACCCAAACCAAGCGGCACAGCTTCATCACATCGCTGCTGGGCATCCGCCATATTGTCGTCGCCATCAATAAGATGGACTTGGTTGATTACAGCCAAGAAGTATTTGAGAAGATCAAGCAAGATTACATCGACTTCGCCGCGAAGATGTCGGCCGACGATGTGCACTTTATTCCGCTCTCGGCCCTCAAGGGGGACAACCTGGTCGAGAAGAGCGAGAAGATGCCGTGGTACGAAGGTGCCACGCTGATGCACATGCTCGAGAACCTGTACATCGGTTCCGACCGCAATCTACAAGACTTCCGTTTCCCAGTGCAATTGGTGAACCGGCCCGACTTGAACTTCCGTGGTTTCTGCGGCACGGTCGCTTCCGGCACGATTCGCCCCGGTGAAGAAGTCATGGTGTTGCCGTCCAAGAAGACGAGCAAGGTCAAGCGTATCGTCACGATGGATGGCGATGTCGAAGAAGCGTACCCGCCGATGTCGGTCACGCTGACTTTTGAGGACGAAATCGACTGCAGCCGCGGCGACGTCATTGTACGTCCCGGGAACCGTCCGAAAGTCGATAGCAAGTTCGACGCGATGGTCGTGTGGATGTCGGAAGAACCGCTGGTGCCAGGTAAGCAGTACTTCGTGAAACACACCACGAAGATGATGACCGGAACCGTTTCACGAGTTCGCTACAACGTTGACGTGAATACGCTACACCGCGAGGATACGCCGGCCCTGAAGCTCAATGAAATCGGCCGTTGCAGCATCAAGCTGAATCAACCGATCTGCTTCGATCCGTACGCGAAGAACAAGACGACTGGGGCATTCATCCTGATCGACTACATGTCCAACCGCACCGTGGGTGCCGGTATGATCATCGATCGCGATTCAAGCGATACGGATGAACTGTGGGACGTCGAAGGGGACGAGACCCTGCAGAGCACCAAGGGGAACGTCTCGGCCGAGGAACGTGCCGCTCGCTTTGGTCAAACGCCCGCGACGGTGCTGCTGACCGGTTTGACCGGTGCCGGCAAGACGACAATCGCCTACGCTCTAGAACGTCGCCTGTTCGACGAAGGGAAGACAAGCGTGGTGCTCGATGGCCAAAACCTTCGTCGCGGCATCAGCAAAGATCTGGGCTATACCGCCGAACAGCGTAGCGAGAATCTGCGTCGTGGTAGCGAGATTGCCCGGATGCTGAATGATTCCGGTATGCTCTGCATCGCGGCGTTCCTGGCCCCGAGTGCCGAAGTTCGGCAGCGGGCCAGCGAAGTGGTGGGTACCGATCGCTTCCTAACGGTCTACCTGTCGGCTCCGGTCGAAGTGTGCCGCCAGCGAGAAGATTCCGGCATGTACGCCAAGGCCGACAGTGGCGAGATCGCCAACTTCCCAGGCGTCAGCTACGACTACGAAGCTCCGGAGAATTCCGACCTGATTCTTCCTACGCACGAGCTGAGCGTGGACGAATGCGTCGACAAGATCTACGAACTGCTGCAATCGCGTGGGATGATCGACTAACGCTTCCGCTCGGTGTGCCTCAGATTGTCGCCTCGCGGTGAACCGTCTAAAATTCCGGTGCCTTGAAACCACCGGAGCCGACCCCCATGCCCAGTTTAACGATTGAAAACTACGTGAAAGCGATCTATCAGATCGCGCTTCAGGCACCGGAAAAAGCGGCCTCGACCGGTGAAATCGCGACGGCATTGGAAGTCTCGCCGGGGACGGTCACCAGCATGCTGAAGACCCTGAGTGAGACCGGCTTGGCTTCGTATACCAAATACGAAGGGGTTCGCCTGACCGAAAGCGGCCACAAGCTGGCCCTGCGTGTTTTGCGGCGGCACCGATTGATCGAACTGTTTCTGGTACATACGCTCGACCTGGCTTGGGACGAAGTCCACGAAGAAGCCGAGAACATGGAGCACGCCGTCAGTGATTTTCTGGTCGATCGAATCGATCAATTTCTTGGTTATCCCTCGTCCGATCCGCACGGTGATCCGATACCGACGGCCGATGGCAAGATTCGTACGGAGCAGGGGGTCAAGCTCACCCAATGGGAGCCCGGCAAGGCGTTCCGCTTGGTGCGGGTGATGGAGCAAAGCCCAGAGTTCTTGCGTTACCTGAGCGAAGAATCGCTGCAGCCTGGCTGCGAAGCGAAGTTGATAACCTGCCGCGCCGAAGCCGGTATCGTCACCATCGAAATCGAAGGCCGCGTCACGGCATTGGGGTTAGAAGCCGCTGAAAAGTTGATGGTGACGGCAGTAGGTTAGACGCCTGGCGTGCTCGGGGGTGGAGTCATCGTCGGTTGATGGCCGAGTGACCGGCGAACCATTGTTAGCTGCCCGCTGTGCAGGCCTTCGTGCCAGATCGCCGTCTCGAATACTTGGCCATAGTCGGCCAGGAAGTCGGGCGTGCCGTCAGGCGTCTTCGTAGCGAGGTCTTCGTCACTCAGCGATGCCAGGATCGCGAGCAGTACCTGGCGGCGGTCGTCCATGTAGCCACGTACTTCTTCAATCGGCGGGTAGTCTTCCAGCTTAGGGGACGGAGTCGAACCAAGGCCGAACAGTTCTTGGTAGTGCTCTTTGGACGCGCTTTTCTCGGGGGCCAAGAGCGAGATGAAGAAGTTGTCGGTCGTGGCCATATGACCAATAAACCAGAGTGCATGGTTGCTTTGATTGCAGACCTGTGCCACCCAGTCCTCAGGGTTTTGAAAGTCGGCCAGGATGCGCGTCGTGAAGCCACGGGCAGAATCGAGTTGGTGTTGCAGACGCTCGATCATGGACATGGTGTATCTCCTGAGATGGAACTAGCTGGAGCGATCTGGGGAAGAGCCAGCACTGCGAAGTATTTCTAAGAAACACGCAATTTGCTCTTCGCTACAACCGGCAAAGAAGTCCTCGTGAACTTTTTCCTGCAGTTGCTCAATGACTGGCTTCAGGCGTTCGACGGTCTCTTTGCCTTGCGGGGTCAAGTAAATCCGCAACGCGCGGCGATCGGCTGGGTCACGCATGCGGCGGATCAGCTTTGCCTTTTCGGTGCGATCTAGCAGACCGGTCATGCTGCTGGCATCCAGATGGACCTCTTCGGCCAATTCGCTAGGTTTCTGGCCGTTCTGGCAATCCAGACAAGAAAGCATAAACAACTGAGCTGGGGTGACTTCGTATGCCGCTAAACCTTCGGCGTAAATTCGCGAGATCTTTCGCATTGCAACGCCCAGGTGAAAGCAGAGTAGATCGTCTTTTTTCCAATTCATTCCGGAGGGTGTTCAAAAGAGGATGCCGCGCAGAATCATTCTAGCGACGGACGAATACAGGGCAAAAGTAATTCTCAGCGGGAGGCTTCCTAAGGTTTAAAATCAGGCGGGACGAACGGTAACCACAACCCCCTTGAACGCAGGCGTTTTGGATTTGGGATCGGCCGTTCGGGAAACGAGGGTGTTGGCCTCAGGGTAATACATCAACGCATTCCCAGGTTTGATGTCTTCAAACTCGTGGACAACGAAACCATCGATCTGGCCAATGTTCGACTGGATAGTCACTTTCTGCCCGCCGGAGACCCCCAGACGCTTGCAGTCGTTTGGGTGAAGCACGATGACATCTCGGCGATCGATGCCGCGATAGATATCGTACTCTTCGTAAACCACCGTGTTGAACTGTCCCTCACTACGTACGGTCATCAGCCGCAGTTCGTTTTCTCCGGTCCCCTTGAGTGCGGGGATCTCGTGATGATGCAGAATTAGCCGACCACTGGGCGTGGGAAACTTGGGCGTATGAAAAGTTCGCCCATCGATTTGGAATTCTTGCTTGGTCTTGTCGATGTCGGCAATCTTCTCGAAGCCGGGCACGACCTTCGCCAGGGCAGCACGAATCTTGTTGGTGTCTTGCATCGACTTCCAATCGATCGGAGTGCGATTCTCGAGAACTCCTTCGCCAATCGACGCGATCACATCGACCTCGCCGCGCGGGCCGTCCAGGCGCCGCGGTCCTCCTTCGGACATGCGGACATAGTTGAACATCGATTCCTGCGTCGACTTATAGGGCTCTTCATCACGGGCCAGCACCGGCAAGATAATCGTCTCTTTGGCCAGGCCGTGCGCATGGCCGGTATTCAACGTGGTGCTCAAGTAGACCATCGTATCGAGGTTTTGGATCGACTCCGCCGCGAAGGCCAGATCGGGGTTACTACCGTACAGATTGCCACCCAGGCAGAAACCCATTTTCAATTTGCCAGAGTGGGCGTCTTCCATGCAGCCAAGCGTATCGAGTCCTGGCGTCGTGGGTAGCTGAACGCCGTACTCTTTTTCGAGCCCATCGAAGATGGCCTGCTTGAGTGTAGGGGTAACGCCGACCGAACCAATCCCTTGCACGTTGGAATGCCCGCGGATGGGCATCAAGCCGCAGCCCGGCTTGCCGACCATCCCGCGCACCGCTGCCAGGCCGGCGATCGCTTGAACATTGTCCACGCCGTGGGCGTGATGCGTGATACCCATTGTCCAACTGAAGATGACACGTTTGGCTTTGATGTAACGCTGAGCAATGTCCGCGATCTGTAGGCTGCCGACGCCTGATTTGGTTTCGATCTCTTCCCAGGAAAGATTCTTTAGAAACTCAAGCCACTCCGTCGTATTCTCGCAGTGATTGTCAAGAAACTCCTGGTCGTGTCCCCCAAGTTCCACTACCCGTTTGGCGATCCCGTAAAGCAGTGCCAGGTCTCCGCCAATATCTGGTTGAACGTAGAGTGTCGCGATCTTGGTGCCAAATAAGAGGCTGATCGGGTCACTAGGTACGCGGAAGTTGACCAGGCCCGTTTCGATAACGGGGTTGATAACGATCACCTCGCCGCCGCGTCGACGAACCTGCTTGAGAGTCGACATCAGTCGCGGGTGATTGCTGGCCGGGTTGCCGCCAATCAGGAAGACCAGGTCGGCATGCTCGACATCTTCCAGGACGATCGTCGCTGTGCCGCTGCCAATGGTGCTTGCCAAGCCAACGCCGCTGGCCTGGTGGCAGTAATAACTGCAGTTGTTGACGTTGTTGGTACCGTACAAACGAGCGAACAATTGCAGCAGGAAGCCTGCTTCCATACTGCTACGGCCACTGAAGTACCAGAAGGTCTCGTCGGCAGTGAGCGCCTTCAGCTTGTTGATGATGCGCCCCAGGGCATCGTCCCACGTGATAGGCCGATAGTTCTGCTGGTCGGCCTCCCACAGCATGGGCTGTGTTAGACGTCCAGCATGTTCCATCTGGTACGGTGTGAACTTCTGCAACTGGGCGATGCTATAGGTATTCCAGAAGTCTTGGGGAATGGCACCTTGCATGTCGGCGGCCATGGCCTGCATCGATTTCTTGCAGACTTCGGGGAACGAGCCTTGCTCGTTGACCATGCCTCCCTTTTGGCCTCCCATGCCCAGAGCACATGTCTTGCAGGCATTCTTGCTTCGCATGGCCTTCCAGAACTTCCAGTACCCGCCCGACTCGCGAGCTTTCTGAAAGGTGTACCGGATCGCTTGCCAGCCGCCGCCACTGGTTGGCTTTTTCATATCGGGTTGTCCTGGATAAGTAAGAAGGGCAGGGGAGGGATTATTGGGGATTCCTTTCCGGAACCATCATTCTAGCAGATCGGGCAGCTTGCGAAATGCAGATGCGCAAACGTAAGGCCCGCTTGAATGTCCGAAAGTGATTGCGGGCGTGTCCAAGGCATCGCCCGCTGGCCTTCCGGACCCCATCGCGGGCCCATTATCAATTATTAGATCGATGGTTACTCGGAAGCGACGTTCACAAATACCTTCAGCGCCGAATTGTCTTCGACCAGTAGTCGCATCATTTCGGCATAGTTGTCCAAACCGTCGATTGGGTTGGTCAGGATCTTTTCCAAAACGCCTGGGTACATCATTTCGCCCAGGGCCAGATCTTTGATGCCCATCTCGAAGTGATCGCGGTTGGCGTTCACGCTACCCAAGAGCAGCTTGTTACCCAAAACCCATTCCAGGTTGATCTTCGAGGTCGGCAGTTCGTGCTTATCGCTGTCTCCGGTGACGCTGGTGAAGACCAACACACCGTTCAGCCCCAGGTACTTCATGCTCTCGAAAGCGATCACGCTGCTACCGGTGGCGTCGACGATGATGTCAGGCCGGCCGGTCTGCTTGACCAGTTCGTCCAAGTCGATGTTCTTGGTGCTCACGTAACTGGCTTCCATTCCCTCGGTGATCTCTTGCTTGAGATGCGGGCCAGGGGAACGCGCGATCGTGCTGACCTGCAGACCACGCAGACGCAGGCAAAGGGTCGTGAGCAAGCCGATCTGGCCGGCACCCATCACCCAGGCGACCTTAGGGCTCCAGACCTTCATGCGACGCTGCACTTCGTAGGCCTGATGCACGGCCTTGGCGGCACAACTCATGGGCTCCATCAGGACGTGCAGGTGAGTCAGGCCTTGCGGGACGCGAATGATGTAGTCTTCTTCGTCGACAAACTTCTCGGTGAGGTAACCGTGCAGCAGGTTGATGCCGCGTTCGTAGTAGGTTTCCTCGCTGGTCATGTCGTAGGTGCCGATCTTGTCGTAGATCGAACCACCCGGACGACGAACCGTGGCGGTGACGTAGTCGCCTGGCTTGAAGCGTGTGACGTTCTCGCCGACCGCTTCGACGATGCCGAACGACTCGTGGCCGATGACCATGAAGTCGTCCCCTGGAGGGGCGTTGCCGTACAGGGCTTCGTTGATTTCCTTGTCGGTCGCATCGACCCCAACTTTGAGCACCTTCACCAGTACGCCCTTGCCGTTGGGAAACTGAGCGAGGGAAGGTTCAGGGATATCACGAAGATGAACGCTGTTCGGGGTCCCGGGTTTAACCGCAATCGCCTTCATAAGGAGCCGACTCTTCAGGATAGTAGGGTTAGTGTTTGGACGCGTTTATGCGTTAAAGCAGGGTAATTTACCATAATGGCCCCCTTAGAGGAATCGGGGCGAAAGCATGAAGTTCAATTCCGTTAATGAACTTTGTACGCTGAAAAATTGTCCTGGTTAGGGCGGCTTGGAATTAAAGTAACTTCTACTTCTCAGAGTAATTATGACTGATCCTGCACCCTTTCAGCGTTACCTGGATTTGGCTTCTGAGGAGGACTGTGCAACAGCACTTCAGATTCAGCTGGAGCAGGAACTCCCCAAATTTCAGCTGGTGTCAGAAGACCAGTCAGTGATCGTGCATCCCCCTTATCAGTGGACCATCAAAGAAGTCGTCGGGCATATGAGCGACACTGAACGCGTGTTCGCGTATCGAGCCCTGCGATTCGCGCGGGGAGACACCACGCCGCTGCCAGGGTTTGATCAAGATGCCTACATGCTGACGGCGAACTTTAAGGATCGGACCTACGAAGATCTGCTGCGCGAGCTGACGCTGGTGCGGCAAGCGACCATCGAACTATTTCGCACGCTCCCAGCCGAGGCGTTCGACCGCGAAGGGACGGCCAGTGGCTACCAGTGGAGCGTACGAAATCTAGGCCGCTGCTGCGTCGGGCACGTGCGGCATCATTTGGAGATCCTGCAGCGACGTCTCGGCAGTTCAGGGATGGTTTAAAGAGAATAACTGAGATCGTAAACAACAAAGTAGAGCAAGCAGATAATCCCGCTAGTCAAGAAACTTGCAAGGATCATACATACGTTGTGGACTTTTTCGTGTAGAGCACGAATCAGAAGGGAAACAGTCAGTCCACCCAACATTCCACAGACGATTGCTAAATCATAGTCGAGGAAAGCGGCTGCATCATAGTCTCTGAAATACAACGGAGGACTAACCGTGATGGAGGGAGCCATAACGTACGCGCCTGCGAACGCCGACAAACCATGCAAGGCCGTATCAAGTTTGCGGGATGAAAATAGACTCGCGATCAGGGTAACGGAAATCGCACAGACGATTGTTACTGGTGTAATCACGAAATGTCTACTGCCGCTGTTGTGCCTGGCGCGGTGAATAGCGAGCATTGATTTGCTCTTTCAGGCCGCGGAAATCAGGGTTGTTCGGGTCGATCTCCAACAGGTCGGCGATTGCCTGATCGGCTTCCTCCCAACGCTCGAGGTACTGGGCAATCAGAGCGTACATGTAAGCATACTGCACGCTGTTAGGCTCTAGTTCTTTGGCCCGCTTGTAGGCAGCGAACGCTTCGTCGTAGAACGGACCAGCACTGTCTGGTGTCGTATTTCGCGCGGCTAAGTAAAGGGCCGAACCGAATTGATATTGCAGCGGGGCGAAGTTCGGTTGCTGGCTGACGTCGCGCTTCAAGTTGTCGAGTTCTTCCAGTCGGAAACGGGCGATCTCGACCGCTCGCTCTGCCAGCCCTGTTGTCATTTGTTCCGCTGCCGGTCGATTCCCTTGAACAACAAGTTGACGCATTTGCTGCTCTTCCCTGTCTTGTCGATCTTGCAGCAAACTAATCAGATTAGATCGTGGCCCGGTGAAGTTGGGTCCGATCCGGATGGCGGTGCGGTATGCCTTCTCGGCCTTGGCAACATCCCCCATGCGTTCGTACAGAACACCCATGGAAAGATGCGCCGATGGCTGATCGCTATCGCGCTCGAGCTGGACGATCGCTTCGTTCAACGCCTTTTGGAAGGCTTCGCTCTTGCCTCGCAGGCGAAGGGCTTCGCCATCCTGGTTGGCCAGCGACCAGGCCGCTTCGGTTCGCACGGCACGATCTTCGTCGGTTAGACGCGTCAGCAATGCATCGAGCACCTGGCCTTGAACATCAGGCGTAACGGGGGGGAGATCGCGTAGGGTTTCGATCGCGGCGATACGCACTTGGGGATCGCTGTCGGATAGGTACCGCAGCGCGGTGCGGACGCCGTCCTCGTTCAAGTAATTGGCCAGATACATCATGCCGCTGGCCCGGACGATGCCTGGCTGCTGCGTATCGCGAACCAATTCGATGAGGTCTTTGCCGGCATTGGGATTATTGTCCCAAGCCTTTTTGAGCGTGTACGCGAAGTGCTCTCCCTTGGGAATCTTCGACGTTGGACCGTACCATTGGTCGACTGCATCGAGTGCCCACTTATCGACCTTGGCTAAGGCCTCGCGAACCTTTTCATCGCCACCGCGGGCCAGGGCCATCCATTGATCGTAACGTTTGGCCTCGGGATGTTCTTCCGTGGGAAGTTCGGCCTTATCGAGATGGCACTTGGTGCAGGCGTTGGGAGTCCCTAGGTTGACCGAAAGGTCGGGACGGGGAATGCGGATGCTATGGTCGCGCCGTGGATCGACTTCCATGTAGGTTGTTTCCGGCATATGGCACTCGACACAGGAAGCCCCCGTCGAGCCCGTCTTGTGGAAGTGGTGGGCAGGCGTGTCGTACTTGCCGGCGGGATGCTGATGGCATGATGTGCACAGCAAATTCCCTTCAAATTTGATTTTGGTCGAGTGCGGGTCGTGGCAGTCGGTGCAGCGGATCCCTTTGTGGAACATCTTGCTCTGCAGGAACGAGCCATAGACGTAGTCTTCGTCCATGATCTGGCCGTCGCAGTAGTAGGTATGTTCCGAAATCAGTTCGTTGCTGAACTGGTCGTAGTAGTTGTTCCCCATCTGGTAATCAGGGCAGATCACTTGGCGGCGCGAGTGGCACGTTCCGCAGGTTTCGACCTGGTTGAGCTGAGCCTCGGTCGAATCCCCCTTCAGCATCTTGAGCCCATACCCTAAGTTGCGATCCCAGAACAAGCTGGTGGCCTTGGCCAATTTTACGTGCGCGCTGCCTGGCCCGTGGCACGTTTCACAACTGACGTCAATCTCGGAGAACGTAGTGTGGAATGTGTCGGTTGCCAGGTCGTGATTCTTCTGCAGATTGGTTGAATGGCAGTCGGCACAGTAGTGATTCCAGTTCTGCGTGCGTCCGGTCCAATGCAGCGGATCGTCGACTTCTAGTTTCTCGTGCACGTCCGGCGGTGAAAGGTAGAACCACTTTTTCTTTTCGGTATCCCATGAGACACGTAGAACCTGCACGCGCCCGATGGAGCCCTCGGCCGAGCCAGGCGTCGGGGGATCGATCTCGACCATGTACTGTTGTAGAGGACTCACGCCGAAGACGTACTTGATCTCGAAATCTTGCATCTGGCCGTCAGGGCCTTCGGTATTAATCATGTACTTGCCATCGCGTCGGAACATCTTCGACGTGATACCGTAGTGTTCGATTTCTTGCCCTTCGAAATCGCCCAGCACGGTTTCTTCGGTGGCCAGGTCCATCGCCAGGTCGTGGTACGAGCCTTCCCATTTGGCGTGCTCGGACTGATGACATTCAATACACGAGTTACGGCCCACGTAGGTCAGCTTCGTGTCCGACGGCATCGCATAATACCAGTCGGCCGTAACCAGCGAGACAGCCAAGAGAATGAAGATCAAACTTCCACCGGCCAGCAGGACCCAACGAGGGATGGTCTGGGACTTAGCGGACGATTGCTTGCGTTTTTGCTTGCGTGATGCCATGGATAATGGGGGAAGAGATTGGATTTCAGGATAAGTGTGGCAGGAAACATACCATTATTACGAGTGTGTCCCCGAGAAGGGAACACGCCGAGTCACTTACGAAAACAATTCCCCCAAATCGACGGCCCGGCTGGGCCAAAAGGTCGATCTTTTCCATCTATACCAATGATCCGCCTTTTCCGCACGAAGTTTACCGAAGAGGGGAGGCTTCCCCCGTTGACGAACCTTACGGGAGATCTTAATGTCTAGAGTCTCAATGGCGGCATAGCTCAGTTGGTTAGAGCAGCGGAATCATAATCCGCGTGTCGGGGGTTCGAGTCCCTCTGCCGCTACTTCTAAGCTGTTTGATAGCATGGTCTTACATTAAATCCGGTCTGGTGATTGCCAGGGCGGATTTTTGTTGCGCGGTACCTAATGTGTGCCATAGTTGGTTCCCGTATCTACAGGAATGGCAGTTTCTTGGAGTGTGGTGATCGTGCTTTCAGCGTGATGATTATTTCGGCGGTGGCTGCCAACCGATGAGGATATCGAACCACTGACCGTAGTGTTTTCCGTCGAGTTCGATATCCAAGGGGATGATGGAAAGGGTTTCGGATTTGGCTTCATCCAGGTTGGTGGAAAGCAGCACATCGTATGATTGCCGGCTGTTTGCCGCGACAGTTCCTGTTAACGTGGTTGGATCAGCGGTGACGCCCTCGGGTAGAACGAGTTTCACGTGGTGTTTCTGCGGGTGATCGCGGAAGTTACGCACCGTGATCCTGACCTTTTGCGGGCTGCCATCATTCAGGTTTACACGGTAGGGGTAGGCCGAAACCCAGTAAGGATCGAAGAGATACTCGTAATTTCTTTCCGGCAGCATCTCCTGGTAGAGCGAGGCCATCTCCTTCGACCAGTTGTGATACCGCTGGAGAATCCCCTTCGGTTGGGGCAAGACGTAGGAATGGGCAGCCATGACGAAATCGGGATTCAAATCGAGCAGGTACTTGCTACCAAGGATATGCCCCTCTTCGAGAATCGCGCTGTTGCGCGCAACGACACAGTCGTGAGCGGTTTGGCTTTCGTCACGTGGGTCGCCAAATAGATTGTCACCGGTAAACGCGATTCGTTTGCCGTCGATGTCCAGCCATAGGCAGCAGCCAAACTCAGTTTGCCCCGGCAACCAGTCGACTTGTATCTTGTAGCCTTCCCAATCGATGACTTCACCGTCGGCAAAGCCTTTGTCGATAGGCATTCCGTCGAAACCATCACCGTAGGCAGATACCAAGGCCGCGTAGTCGTACTTTCGCGGGTTCTCGCAGCGGTCGACGATCTTGTCGAGCGTCCAGGATTTGGCCCCGTATTTTTCCCGCAGCAGTGGTCCGTGCAGGAAGTGATCGCCATGCATATGGGATATCCAAAATGCGTCGATTTGCTTCAGCCCCTTATGTTGGCGAAGCCCGAGGATGATCTCTTCAAGGATTTTCGCGGGGAAAAGTCCGCAGTCGAGGATCAGCCCGTGGCCGTTATCGGAAACAATAATGTAGAAGTTTCGCCCCTGGAACTCATTGCTCAATTTGTAGAGATGCGGCGTGACTTGCCTTAGATGAGGGATTTCTGTTTCCGTGGAAATACGATCGCGTTTGTCTGGATCTTTGTCGAAGACAGGATAGCCGCGGATATAGGCTGCCCGAAACTTGTCGAGTCGCTCTCGATAGGTCTTCAGCTGAGATCTGGCGTCTTGAATGACAGGCCCCTGGACGGGAAGCATGACGTCGATCTCTTCGGCAACAAGTCGATCGACGGATGTCGCGAGAGCGTCAATTCCTTTCGCGAAACCGTAATCCCACTCTGAGTCGAACCAGTTGGTAAAACGCGATCCGTCATGCATGAGGCCGCCGGTGAAAGCGACCTCCTTGCCATCCTTCGAGACCAGATAGGTCATTTCGCCGGGAGAGTGCCCAGGCGTTTGAAGGCACCGAATACGATAACCGTTCCAGGTGAACTCCGCATTGTCTTCCAGTGGGTGGTCAACAGGTATCGGCTTTTGTGGCGGGCGAGCATAGCTGGCCCCGTAGACGGAATACTGGTCACCCAGATTCGGATACCATTTACGATAGCTGGTGGGGGCCGCCAGTATTTCAGCTTCAGTCTTGGACGCGGCAACCTTTGGTATGTTTGGCAGAACGTGGGCTAAGCCTTGTAGGTTCTCTCGGTGATGGTTGTTGAGAAGTACCTTGTCGATACGCTCGATGCCGATCTTGGGCAACACCTCGAACACCTGGCCGTCGCCTACGTTAAACAGCAAGGCGTCGGTCTCGTGCTTCAGAACATAGACGTTGCAGGTGTCTGTGAACTGATACAACTGGGGAAAAGATTCAGACTGTGGTTGCGTCAAGCCCTGTGGCAATGGATTGGACAGGCACGTCGAGGTTAGCCATAACGAGAAAAGAAAGCCCAGAATCTTCTTCATAATGCGACTCAGATTCAAGTTGTCGACGAAAAAACCAGTTCTGCTCGAACATTGTTTTAGCAGAACTGGTTTATGGCTGTCCAAGATTGTCTGAGAGCTTTTGCCTCGCAGTTGGGGCTCAGGTTTGCTTGCTTAGTTTTTTCGGCTGGCTTGCCGCGGCAGCTTGTTTTTCGTTTCGCCTTGCAGCGAGCGTGCCGAGGATTGGCGAGATCAGGGCAGTCCAGCCTGTCTGATGGCTCGCACCGAGGCCCTTGCCTGTTTCGGCGTCGAAGTACTCGTAGAAGAGCACCAGGTCACGCCAGTTCGGATCGTTCAGCAGTACTTCGGTGCGAGCATAGCTGGGACGATCCCCTTCGGAGTCGGCCAGGAACAATTTCGAGAGCCGTTTACGGATCTCGTCGGCAACTTGCTGCAAGTCCATGTATTTGCCGCTACGGGCCGGACATTCTACACGCAGTGACTTGCCGTAGAACTGGTGATAACGCTCGAGTGCTTCGATGATCAAGTAATTGAGAGGGAACCAGATCGGTCCGCGCCAATTCGAGTTTCCCCCGAACAGCCCGCTGTCTGATTCGGCCGGCAGGTACTTCACGCACAGACGTTCGCCGTGCAGTTCGTACTCGAAGGGATGTTCCTCGTGGTACTTCGATAGCGAGCGAATACCGTATGGCGAAAGGAACTCGTCTTCATCCAGCAAGTAACGCAGCATTCGCATCAGGCGATCCTTCGTCGGAATCGCCAGCAACCGATGCCCGTCGTGTTCCCCTTCCGGCTCACACTCCATGTAGGTCATGAACTTGGTCAGTTCCGGGCGGAAATTGAGGAACCAATCCATGCGTTTACGAAACGCGGGAAGTTTGGCGATCGTTTTCTCGAACAACACGTCGACGGTTAGCAAGGGGATCAGCCCAACGATCGAGCGAATCTTTAAGGGGATGCTTTTGCCATCGAGATGCAAGTGGTCGTAGTAGAAGCCATCTTCTTCGTCCCACAAACCTGTGCCATCCAAGCTATTCATGGCTTCGGCAATGGAAACGTAATGTTCGAAGAACTTCGAGGCCATATCTTCGTAAGCCGGATTGCCGTCAGCCAGCTCAAATGCAATCGAAAGCATGCTCGAACTGTAGAACGCCATCCAGGCTGTTCCATCCGCTTGTTCGAGGTGACCGCCGGTAGGCAACGGCTTCGAACGGTCGAAGATCCCGATGTTATCAAGCCCTAGAAAACCGCCGCTGAAGACGTGTTTGCCACGAATATCTTTGCGATTCACCCACCAGGTGAAGTTCAGCAGCAGCTTTTGGAAAACGCGTTCGAGAAAGACACGATCGCGGTCGCCGTTAGACGCCGTCATCTGGTAGACCCGCCAGCATGCCCAGGCATGAACGGGAGGGTTCACGTCGCTGAAATTCCACTCGTAGGCCGGTAACTGACCATTAGGGTGCATGTACCATTCGCGGAGGAACAAGATCGCCTGGTCCTTGGCGAAGAACGGATCGATCTTGGCGAACGGTATCAGGTGGAACGCGGAGTCCCAGGCCGCGTACCAAGGGTATTCCCACTTGTCTGGCATCGAGATGATGTTTTTGTTGTACAAGTGGCCCCAGTCGGCGTTGCGAGGACTGGGCTCCCCAGGCATGGGCTTCTCGTCCTTTTTCTTGGGATTGCCGTTGTTCTCGAGCCAGCGCGGGATGACGTAGTGATAGAATTGCTTCGTCCACAACAACCCGGCGTCTGCCTGGCGAAGGATTGTTTGTTCGTCTTCGGTCAAGCCAGGAGAAACCCGGGACTTGGCATAACGATCGGCTTCTTTGATGCGCTGGGTAAAGATGTCCTCGAACTCGGCTCCGAAGGGAGTCACAGGAAGATCACTGGCTGGCGCAATTCTCAATCGAAACTGCACCGATTCTCCAGCGGGGACGATGCACTGGAAGTGCGCCGCGGCCTTCGTGCCCTTCGGCTTGGGATTAACCACTCCTTCCATACCATCGACAACCGCCAGGTGAAACGCGTCTTTGCAGGAAGGACGTCGGCTTTCGCCATCTTCGAAACGCCAGGTGTTTGTTTCGTTTTCGGTGAACAGCCACGGGGGCGTCTCGCCGTCGGGGCCTTCGTCGACAAAGATGTGATGCTCACCCAATGTTTCGTGACGTACTTTTAATTGATCCGGGCTGATTTCCGAGAGGGACGGCTTGGCCTCTGGCTTCTCGAGCGTTGGGCCCCAGGCCCATGTATTGCGGAACCACCACGTAGGCAGCAGGTGAATGGGGGCATCTTCGGGCCCTCGATTAAAAACGGTGATCCGGATGAGGATGTCGTCGGGGGATGCCTTGGCGTATTCGGCTTGAACGTCGAAGTAGCGGCTTTCGTCGAAGATGCAGGTATCGGTGAGTTCAAATTCCGGTTCTTGACGATTTCGCCGCGCGTTTTCTTCTCGTAGTCGTTGGTAAGGGAATTCGGCTTGAGGGTACTTGTAGAGGGCCTTCATGTAGGAGTGGGTAGGGGTCGAATCGAGGTAATAGTACGCCTCTTTGACATCTTCGCCGTGATTTCCCTCAGGGCCGGTTAATCCGAACAGCCGCTCCTTGAGAATGGGATCTTTTTCGTTCCACAGGGCCAAAGCAAAGCAAAGCCGACATTGACGATCGGAAATGCCCAGAAGGCCGTCTTCACCCCACCGATAGGCTCGCCACCGCGCCTCTTCGTGGGTAAAGTTGAGCCACGGTTCGGCTTCAACGGTACTTTCTCGGACGGTTCCCCATTGCCGTTCTGCCAGATAGGGGCCCCAGCGACGCCAATTTGCTCCCTTTTCTCGACGAGCCTCCGCAGTAAGCCGCTCCCATTCCGCTTCAGGCATAAATCTCCCATCAAGTAGGCACCAAAGTGCCTACAAAAGTTGCTTAACGTGCGCACAAATAAAGCTCCACGCCGTCATCGTGACGACCGTCGACCGTATCTTACCTATGTCGAAAATTCTTATGCGAATCCTATTCCCAATTTAAGGAAAGATCGACGATTTTCTTGGTGACACATTAGATTGCGGGCATCAACAGCATACCGCTAGGGTAACGTCTGTCGCCCTTCGACGATTTGAGCTGCTTCCGCAAAGAGCGAATCGATGCAACTGCGCAACTTCTGAGAGAGATCTTTAGCATGTTCAATCGTGTCTTGGTGGGCGGCTTTCTCGATCTGCAGGGCAACCTCACCAGCCTCGGTAGGGCCGATAATGCGCAGTGAACCTACCACCGTATGCGCGGAGCGATGAATCGCTTCGGTATCCCGTTCTTCGATCGCCTTGTCGAGCGCATTCAAGAGTTCTGGTGTCTCTTCCAGGAAGAGATGCAGCAGGTCAAAGAACAATTCCTTGTCCCCATCGCATGCCCGCAGCGCGTGCGACCAGTCAACTAGCGGTTCCGCCACCGACGTACTTGGTTTCTCATCGGTAGCGGTTGGAGTTTCCGCTTCGAAGAACTCGGCAATCGCCTGGTGCAGTTCTTGGATCCGAAGCGGTTTGGAAGTGTAGCCGTCCATTCCGGCTTCGAGGCATTTCTCGCGATCACCTGCCAGCGCGTGCGCGGTCATGGCGATAATTGGTACGTGTCCACCGCGTTCCTTTTCACGTTCTCGAATGGCCTGAGTTGCCTGGAGCCCGTCCATCTCCGGCATTTGCACATCCATCACAATCAAATCGAACTGGCCGCGTTCCCATTGGTCGACCGCCTGCTTGCCCGATTCGGCAAGCGTGACGTCGTGTCCCCATTTTTGAAGCAGTGCAATTGCCAGGCGTTGATTGGCCCGATTGTCTTCGGCCAAAAGAACCTTCAGTGGACGAATCTTCGGCAAGCCTCCTATCGATTTGACTTCGTTTTCATCCTCAGGCGAGGCTACGCCGAGGGCCACGATGATGGCATCGAAAAGCTCGGACTGTTTCACCGGCTTCATCAGAAACGAACTGATCCGCAGGTCATCGCAACGCTTACGTGTTGTCGGGCGCTCGGAAGAGCTTAAAACAATGACCAGCGTATCCTTCAGGTTCGGAATATCGCGGGTTGCGGCGATCAGGTCGATTCCGTCCTTACCGGGCATTTCCACATCGGTTAGCAGCAGTGAGTGAGGGTCGCCAACCGCATACGCTTCCTTGAGAAGGATCAAACCCTCTTCGGCGTCGGCGGCAAGCTGGGTGCGCATTCCCCAACTGCGTGCGATCTCATCCAAAATGGTACGGTTGGTCGCATTGTCATCGACAATCAGGACACGCGTACCTTGAATACGGGCCGCCGCTCGGGGATGCGGGATCCGATCGGCGCGAGTCACGGGGAAGGGGGCGGTGAAATGGAACGTGCTACCCGTACCAATCTGGCTTTCAACCCAGATCTTGCCCCCCATTAACTCGACTAGTCTGGCACAAATGGCCAGGCCAAGGCCGGTGCCGCCGTATTGCCGTGTCGAGCCGGTGTCGGCCTGTTCGAAGGCTTCGAAGATCGTGCCTAGCTTATGGTCTGGGATGCCGATTCCGGTGTCACGGATCTGAAAATGAAGATCGACGTTGCCGTTGTTTCTCGACTCGACCGAGACATCGAAGTCGATTTCACCCTGCTCGGTGAACTTAATCGCATTGCCAACCAGGTTCACGATAATCTGGCGAAGCCGATGCGGGTCTCCTTCGATGACCGCGGGTACATCGGAATCAAAGTGGCAGGTCAACTCTAACCCGTTACCACCGGCCCGTACGCCCAGTGGCTTCATCATGTCACCCACCGTTTCGCGCAGATCAAACGGTTTGCTGACCAGATCGAGTTTACCTGCTTCGATCTTCGAGAAATCGAGAATGTCGTTGATGACCGATAGAAGCGACTCTCCTGATTCGTGCACCATTTTTAGGTAGTCTCGCTGCGTCTGGGTGAGCGACGTATCCAGCAGCAGTTCAGCCATGCCAATGACGGCATTGAGAGGCGTGCGAATCTCGTGGCTCATGTTCGCCAGGAACTCGCTCTTAGCGCGGTTAGCCTCTTCGGCGGCTTCTTTTGCCTTCAGCAGGGCATCGACGGCCATTTGGCGTTCGGTAACGTCCCAGAAGATGGCCTGGGTGCCTACAATGTTTCCGTGGGCATCCCGAATGGGGGACTTGATGACTTCGACCCACGAGGTGTGGCCGTCGGTCGTGTTGACTTCGATATCGCGGAACTGCTTTCCCGATTCGGAAACCTTGCGGTCATCCTCGCGGAACTTTTCGGCCACCTCTACCGGCGAGAGGTCGAAGTCGGTTTTGCCCAGAATATCTTCGATGACGTGTCCTGTGAATTCACTGTAGGCTTGATTGGCAAAAATGAATCGCCCGTCGAGATCTTTCTGCAAGACACATACAGGGAGCGAATTGACCAGGCCTCGGTATCGAGCTTCCGAGTTTTCAAGTGTGGATTCGACCAACTGGCGATGCGTGCGTTCGATCGCATAGCGAACGCAGCGCGTGAGGGAATCAGGGTCGATATTCGATTTCGGAAGGCAATCTTGCGCACCATCCTGAATGGCCCTGGCGGCCAGGTCACGGTCGACTCGATCCGAGAGGACTACAACCGGCAGGTGAGGCGACTTGGCATGCAGCGATCGAATCGTTTCTAAACCATGGCTGTCGGGCAAATCGAGGTCGAGCAATATGACATCGATCTTTCCATCGGCTAACTTGGCGAGACCCGTGTCGAGACGATCGACGTGGACGACCGAGAAGTTCTCTGCCGCTTCGAGAAGATAGCGTTCGACGAGCCCAGCCTCTTTGGGCGAGTCTTCGATCAGGAGAATGCGGATATTTTCAGGCATCGCGCAGCGCATCCTTCCCCAAGGGGTGCCGACCATCCTGGTGGCATACGACTGATGTGGTGATGGTGTGACAAGGCAAGCAAAAACAGTGGTTAGGGCAGTTTTAGCCTACTATCTATTCTAAGAGAGCGAAATCTTGCGAAAAGACTTTTGTTCTAATCTTTTAGGGACAAACCAATGGCTGTCTGGTTGTGAAGTGGGCACCGTGAAGGATTATGTTGCCAGGCCAATCCTGGTAGGTTTTGCCGGATAAGGGGCTACTTGTCGGTTGCGGTCTCAGCGAATTTCTTCAGGTCGTTGCCGCGTAAAACAGCCTCAAGCATGTCTGGCAGGCGGTTGGGTGTACAGGCAAAGCAGGGCATACCTAGCTTCGCCAGCTTGTTGGCCAGATTCTCGTTGAACGAAGGCTTTCCCTGGTCGGAAATGGCCAGCAGACCAATCGCTTTGAGGCCTCCTTCCAACAGGGCTTCCATCTTGCGAACGAATCGGTTCTCGTTGGGGCTTGTGTCGTAGAGGTCCCCTAAAACGATGTACAGCGTCTTGTCAGGCGTATGCATGAAACGCTCGCAGTAGCTCGTTGCCATCCAGTAGTCTTCGGCTCCACTGAGCTGCACCCCGAACAGCAGGTCGACCGGGTCGTGGCAATGCTCGGTCAGGTCAACCACCTCTTCGTGGTTGAACGCAACGACATGCGTTTCCACAGCAGGCATACTAGCCAGAATGGCCCCCATAATTCCACCGAATATTAGCGAAGAGTGCATCGATCCTGATTGGTCCATGGCAATGATAATGTTCCAATCGTTCTGCCGCTGCTGTCGGCTGAAGAAGGAGATTTGCTCAGGAATGATCGTCTTGAGAGTCGGATTGTAGTTTTTGATGTTTTGCCGAATGGTCCGCGTCCAATCGAGATTTGGCAAACTGCGAAACGGCGAATGCCGATTGCGGTTGAGTGCTCCGCGAACGGCTTGCACGAAACGTTGTTCCAGACGCCGGCGAATGTCTTCGACAACGGTCCGTACCAAATCTCGGGCGGCATCTTTTGCCTTCTCTGGAACGAGGTTCTTCAGCTCAAGCACGGTACTGGCCAGGTCCAGTGATGGTTCGACCTTCGAGAGAATCTCGGGCTCGAACAGCAGTTCCTTCATGCCCCTGCGCTCGATCGCATCGTGCTGTATCAACGTCACGACATCCGTGGGGAAGAAGGTCCGTATCTGATCGAGCCATTTGGCAACCTTAGGCGTGACGCGCCCCTTGGAAGGGCCATGTCCGACTCGCTTCTCCCCAGAAGCCCAATCTTCTTGGGAAAGCTCTTCATCACCGCCGCCACCGTAGATCTCGGCCAATGCCGCGTCCATTTCCATCTGCTCGGCCGACAAGCTGCAGCCAGGCCCCATGCTGCCAAGCGATTCTTGCGAAGCGGCCCCCAGGATCAGACGCCAGCGAGCGAGTTGTTCTGCATCCATGTTTGGCAGCCTCCTAAAAGTCGTCGAAATCGAATTCGTTCAGGTCCGATAGCTTTTCTTCTTCCTCTTCGCTCAGCGGAGCTTCGAGCAGTTCAGCGGTCTCGTCCTGATTAAGCCCCCAATGTTCTGCCAGGTTTTCGCAGATTTGGCGTCGTTCGCGGGGAACGAACTGCGTAAACGCACGTCGCAAGAAGACGAGTGCTCGTTTGAATTGGTCGTCTTCCAGGGATGCCACATATTCAGCCAACTGTTCCCATAACGTCTGCCTAGCCAGTAAGGCGTAGCGATTCCGCTGGGCAAGTCCCTCAAACCAGCCGGCTCCAAGATCGGCCGGAACGCCTGGGGATAACCGCCGTGAGACTTCACGCGACAGAGCTTCGTTGGGAATCAGGCCGCGTTCCAAGAGCAATGCACATGCATAGCCTGACAATAGCGGATTGCGATCGTCGGAGTCCGCGAGCTGTTGCAAACGGTCCGTCCAAAGATTCTCCTCGACCCGCTCGGCGAATTCCAAGCCAACACGGTTTACCTGGTCGATTGCCTCTAGCAAAGTCGATGCCGCACTATCGTCGCAGTTTGCGGCTGAATAAAGTGCCAACGACGCTTCGACGAACAGTTCTTCGATCAAGGGAATGAGCGGCTCTGGATCAAAGCGGCGGACGCTGCCATAGCGTACTACCTGAGCCAATTCAAAGGCCGCTTGCGCGATGGCGACAAAGTCGGAAGTCCCGGATGAAAGTTCCTGCAGCCGCTGACGAGCCTGATCCATGGCTTCCATCATGCCGCACTGGCAAGCATCGTTCACCAGCTTCGCCGCGTCAGCGATGGTGCGGCTTTTCTCCAGCAGCGTGTTGAACCGGAAGGCGGTTGCCAGGAGGATGGTTTCTCCTTCCAGTACAGCTTCAACTAGGGCGATCTCGCTCTCAGGCGACCACTGGATGACCCAGCGTTCGGCCCATGTTGTTGACTCTTGTCGGGTATGCGTCCAAGCAGCGAAAGGAACGCCAAGCATCCGCAGGCGATGAAACAGGGACGAGCGGTTGAGATCAAGGAAAGCTGCTTCCTCGCTGGAGACTTGCCGGTTCTCACGAAGATCGAGATCTAAGGTTTGCTCGACCGCCGTCTTGTATTTGGCAAGCTTGAGCCGCTTCAGTTCTCGCTCGAAATCGGCCTGGATCGATGTCTGACTGACCCCCTCCGGAAGTTCGCCTATCTCGGTTCCAACATCGACCCGGACCAATGCTTCTTTCACGGTCGTCAATTCGCCGTGGCCTAGCAGAGTAATCGCTGCGTCACGCAAATCGGCAAGGGTAGGGGCTTGGCCTCCGTTGAGTGCCGAGAGAGTCTCGGCCAGGCGAACCCCTTCAATCACCTCGGCCGTCGAGCGATGTGTGCCCGCTTTTCGCAAGTTGATCGCAACCTGGGAAAGATAACGATGGGAAAGACTTCGGACGTTTCCTTCGTTGAGCGACCGCCAGAGCAACTCGAAATAGGCCGGAGCCCGATTGCCAGCACCGTAGCCTGACTGCGAGGAGAGCTTGAAATACGAGTAGGGCATCAATGTCAGTTTGCTCGACCGTCGACGCAACGAAGCCAGTTCTTCGTCGGTCATCGCGGGAAGATCGCCACGCAGTACGGGGGCATGGAACGCACCGACAACGGCGACGATCTTTTCCGGAGGTGTGCCTGCATCAATGGTCTGCTGGATGCGCCGCCGCATGTAGGCTTCGCGTACGAGGTTCTCTGCCCGCCAATGGGGACGGTCTTCCTCCAGGTCGCGCACGGCAGCGCCAAACTCGTATGACGAACCACGGTAGCTTCCCCGAGCCAAGTTATGTTCGAAATGGCGTTCCCAGTAAGTCTCGAAATCGGTTTCACCAGCTTGGTTGGCTACTTGCTGGTAAAGGGACAGTTTGGGCTGCTCTATCGGGGCGGCAACTTCGTCGGGGGCAGAAGACTCGGCCTCACCTGTTTCGCTCTCGGTTGCTTCCAATGCTTCCCGACGCTGCTTCTCGCGACGTTCGTATTCAGCATCGATCAAGCCGAGGAAACACTCCGAAGGAAGATCGAAGAACTGGGCATCGACCTTGTTCTCGGCTGCCCAGAGGATGGCCTGGTACTCGGGGCTATAGCGGGCAAAGGGAGTAACGATCGTACGAACGGGTAGCGTGTCAGTGTAGGCCAGAATCGCGATCGGGGGACGCGTCGTCTTGCGGGTCATATCCCCGACCAGCGGCGTGGCGTCGTCGATCCCTTCGACAAGAATCACCTCGGGGCGTATCTCGTCGAGGTAGGCGCGCAGTTGCCATGCTCCCATCGGTGAAAGGTGACGCACGCCAAAAACGGGGATCTGCCAGCTCACGTGTTATGCTCCGAGCAGGCGGTGTAAAGTGGTCGCCATTGGGTGCCCCGCTTCTTTAGCACGTTCGATAGGTACTCTTGCCAGGCGATGCGATCCTTTTCTTCGTCTTTCACCACGGCACCTTGCAGGCCCGCGGCGATATCATCCGCGGAAACGCTACCATTACCAAAGCTGGCCGAAAGGGCCATGCTATTAGCGAGCACCGAAATCGCTTCTGCCGTGGAAAGAACGCCGGACGGGGATTTCAGCTTGTTTTTGCCATCAAGGGTTTGTCCGCTGCGCAGTTCGCGGAAGATCGTAACGACTTGCTCAATGGCATCGGCTGCCGGTAGCTCGGACTTGAGGGCCAGGTTCGTTGCCAATTCCTGCACACGTTTGCCCACGATCTCAATCTCGGTTTCGATCGAACTTGGTGTGGGTAGGACGATGATGTTGAACCGCCGCTTGAGAGCAGCCGACATGTCGTTTACGCCGCGATCACGCGTGTTGGCCGTGGCAATGACGGAGAATCCCTTTTGAGCTGGGACTTCGACTGCCAGTTCCGGGACGGAAAGCCGCTTTTCGGATAGCAGCGAAATCATTGCATCTTGCACTTCGGAGGCACACCGCGTGATCTCTTCGAACCGGGCCAGGCTGCCACTTTCCATCGCGCGAAAGATGGGGCTTTTGATCAATGCTTCCTTGCTGGGGCCATGGGCGATGAGCATCGCGTAATTCCAGGTGTAGCGAACCTGTTCTTCCGTCGTGCCGGCGGTCCCTTGGACAACTTTCGTTGAATCACCGTTAATCGCCGCGGCCAAGTGCTCTGAGAGCCAGCTCTTGGCTGTACCTGGCTCGCCAATCAACAGCAGAGCTCGGTCGGTTACGAGCGTGGCGATGGCGATCTCGACCAGGCGGTTATGCCCGATGTACTTGGGGGTGATGTCGAGTTTGCCTGCCTTGCCGCCGCAAATATAGGTATGCACGGCCCTGGCCGACATCTTCCAGCCGGGCGGTTTGTCGTGCTTGTCTTCCTTGATCAGGGCCTCGATCTCTTCGGCGAACATTTGTTCGGCTGGGGCACGCAGATCGCCAGCGCCTTCTGAACTATTCGCGGCGGAGGAAGTCGACTTCTTCGCCATGGGAGGATCCTTGCTTAGATGTTAGTTGATATCGATAGGTTGGTATCAGCGTCGGTTTTTCAATTCGGCCACCGCCTCGACGTAGTGATCCGCTTCGTTCTCGGGAAGTTCACCGAGCAGAGCTTCGAGCTTAGGCAAAGCACTTTTGTCGAGGGCAGGAATGAACCGCGCCAAGGCATATCCAAAATATGCCGTGCCACGCTTGCTTGTGTCGCGGATCGTTTCAATGATCAGGTCCGCTGAATCGGGATGCTCCGAGCGGACGATGGCCAGCATGACGTCCATCAGATGGTAAGCGACCGTTTTCTTTTTCAGTCTGCTTTTCAGTTCAGACTCAAGTGCCTTGTGGCATTCCTTGTGCCCCGGTCGCGCCAGCACGTAGACGATCTCCATGTATCCGTGCTTTGTGGCCAGGTCGAGCCAACGCGGGTCCATTTTTTCGCGATTGCGAATAGCTTCTTGTTCTCGTTCACTGTTATTGAGGTTGTACCAGTAGTGGTAGATGGACTGAACCTGATTACAAATGACCTGACTGATGGCTTCGGCCTTGGACTGGGCTTCCCGCTTCTTTGATTTCGCCGTCTTGGCGTTCACAAGGTAGATGTGGAAGACTTCGTAGAACTGAGCCGGAGTCCCTTGCTTTAATGTTGCTTCGGCAGCAATGGCTAGTTCATAATCCTCGTAGGTTGCGTGTTCGGCGATGAGCAACTCGCGCGTCTTGTTACTGCATTCGGACATGCGGGCCAGGACGTGGTCGGAGCAGGTTTTGGTGCCGTTTTTACCCTCGGCCTTGGTTATGGCCGCACGCTGAGGGAACAGTTCCAGAAGAAGCTTTTCGGTTTCTTTGTCGGTACGTTTCTCTAAAGCTTCCAAGAGTGTAACAAGGCGCGTGTGAGCGGCCTCGTGTGCCTTCTTGTCAGCCTCTTTGGTATCGAGCAGTGTTTGCCACGCTTTACGTGTTTCGTCCAACAGTACCGTCACGGCGTCCGGGTGTCGGCTTTTAAGCCCCTCGCGAACTGCCCGCAAGTGTCCTTTCTCTCGTATTCGCTCGATGAGGTATTTCGCCGCGTCGCTGCTTTCAATTCCGGCAAGTGCCGAGAACGCCGCGTCGCGTACCTTGGCGGCCTTGGCCTTCGACTGTTCGATCAGAAAGGGGACGTTCTTGGGATCTCGTAGCTTCGAGATCGCCACGATCTTTACTTCGCTCGATCCATCTTCAAGCACTTCATGGATGATCGATTCGGTGCCATCGGGATCGACCTGATGCAGGAGCGAAAGTCGACGGGCATCGCCTGCACCCCCTTTGCGGTCGAACTTCTCGAGTACGATGGGAACAATCGCCTTGCCATACTGCGGCAGGATGGTCCGCTCGACCAAATCGCCTACTTCATGGTACGAACCATCGAGTGCATCGATAGCTGGCCCAAGGAGCCGCGGATCGGGGAATGGATCTTGGGAAAGCGATTCTTGCAACAGTTCCAGACGCCCCGAGCCGGAGGTGGTCAATGCCGTGGCAACGGATTTCATCAGACTGGCCGGAGTCCGTTTGGGTAGCAGGCCTGCGCCGATTTGCTCGACGGGTTCCAGTTCCCCCTCGGTTCCGACTTCGCCTTGCGTATATAGAATCGCATTGACGAGCGTGCTTAAATCGAGCAAAGCTTCAGCGGAAGTGGCTTCGTTGCTCTCGACGACCTTGCTGACCGATTCAGCAACCTTCTTGAAGACCGGTGCTTTTTCCCCGGACTTTTCCAGCGGAGTAATCAGTTTCTTCAGGCGAAAGTCGCCTGGGGCGACGCTGCTGCCGGCAATCGAAAGACGACGCACTTCGTCGTAAACCTGGGCGAGAACCGCGATACTCATCGGAAGACTCCTCCAACCAATTTGGGTATGCGACGTTAATACGTAAGGCGGTCGATCGAAGTAGAAGTGACGATCGACAACGGCTTGACCTGCAGCTTACGCGTGTCGAGGTCATGACGAAATCGTGCTATCAGCGTTTGTTTGGCCAGGTGCGACGACGGCAACAGTGGCAGAAGATTACAGGTACTCGGCTCTTCGGCGAGACCCTTTTCGGTCAGAACCAGACGCTGACCCTGGGTATCTTGCACGACCAAATCGTTCCCTACTCGGCCAATGCGATCAAAATTCAACGCATACACAGGCAGCTTATCGGCCAGCGGTGCCTTGAGCTGATTCTTTACCTGTTTGATGACGTCGGCAAAGCTGTCATGGGCGAAGCTGCAGATTTTCTGGAAGTCCTTTTCTTCCAGCGCACGCATGATCATCCCTTCCCAGCGAATGCGTGGATTCACGTCTCCAGGGTAGACGCACAGTTCGCTTACCTGGACGATTTTGAAGCAACTATCCTCCGCTTTGATATGCTTCGCCGCAGAGTAAGGGCGGTAGTTCTGGGTAAGCTGAATGGCCCCAGTGCTCAGATTCATCCAGGTTCCGGTATCGACCCATTCACGGCGAGCCACGTCGTCGTAGCTGTTGAATGCCAGCTGAACGAGTTCCACTTTGGTTTGCACCAGGCCTGCGTCTTTCAGTTCGCGAAGCTGCCAGGCGTGACCGAGCCAGGCCGCAATCGAACTTTCTGTTTCCGGAGCCAGTTCGGGATCGTCCAGGCGGGTGTGAAGATACGAGCGACCTTGTTTGACCAGCGAATGTAGCCGGCCTAACTGGTCGAGCGCTTCGCTATAGGCGGCTTCCTGGCTTGCAGTGGTTTTGACTTCATCCTCATCGAAGAAGAGTTTCGTGTAATCGTGCAGTGCCGACTGGGCACCAGGCAGGTAGGCGTTGCCTAATTGCTTGGCCTGCTTCTCGATTTCCCTGGCAGACTTGGCGTTCATGTTGCCGATACCTAGTCGTACCAGGTCGAAAGTCAGCTTTTCCAAAAGATCGAGCCCATCGAGCTGGGCTTTGATCTTCTTGGCCAAGGCCGACTTGTTCACCTTCCGTGGCTTAGTGGCATCTTCCTTTTTCTTCTCGGCCCTCGCCGCGGCTTTTTCTCGTTTCTCTTGTAACGCCTCAGGGACTTCGCCAGGCGTAAACGATTTGCCTTCAACGTAGGCGTACAGGAGTCCCAGTGAATGCTTGCAGGGAAACTGCCGACTGGGGCAACTGCAGCGATAGGTGACCGACTCGGGATTGGTAAAGTCGGCTGAGCAAAGATAGGGCGTCTTGCCGCTTCCCTGACACTCGCCGAACAACAGCGAGTTGTCGTCGGAGTGGTGCAGGGCAATAAACTTGTTTTTCAGTACGAGTCCGCGTCCATTCTTGGCTGCTGCTGCATTGGGAGCTGCTGCCGCGATGAAATCCTCATCGATCGATATCATGACATCCATCTCACGCCATGTTGCAGAAAAGATCGTCCATCCAAGACGTCCGCATTTTGGCCGGGTGGTGAGCCATAATCAAGTTAGGGGGCAGCGGATTGCGGAAAATTCCTGAATCCTTAGTCATCAGCCAGCGGCAACGAAACTGCCGCTGACGTAATTTCGCAGTGAAGGGCAACTACTCGTAGGTGAGCTGCCCGGTGACGGTCGCGTCCTTGGCTGATACCAGGCGGATCCAGTAGGCCTGAAACTCGTCAGGGAACGCCAGCGTCTTGCTTTCACCTTTCCCAAGACTCAGCGTCTTGTAGGTGCGCCAGGTGCCGGTTCCATCGATGTCAACTTCCACGTGGATGTCGGTGGGCACGTCGCTCCAAACGGTGAGTGACATCTTATCGTAACCGGTCATCAGGTAGGGATCCGAAGGGGTGCCGGCGGTGACCTGGCTATTCTTCCATGGTCCTCCCACCCCAACAGGCTTGCCGAGCTTCCATAGATCGTCGATCACACCTGCCCAGACGGCCACGCGACCATCATCCGAGCGAATGATGTGTTCGCCTTGGGCATCGCTATCGACGCCGGTTAAAATCATCATGCCGCGGTAGCTGCAGTAATCGTTAATAGAGAACGGATGACTGCATACCGGGCGAATCTTGGCGATCCCGTTCGCGTTGCGGGCAGGCAGTTCATAGAATGTGCCACCACAGTTGAAGAGGTCGCGTTCGGTGGCGACTTCTCGCGAGATACGCATTGGGCTGAAACCGGTATCTTCGGTCTTGCTGCTGCGTGGCAGACGCCAGCGATTCCCTTCATCATCGACGTACAGAATCGAAGCTGCGTCAAACTCAAGCACACCTTCGGGGATCGGGGCGTTGTCATGCGTCCAGTCAAAAGCGGTTTGATCGTTAATATCGACCAGACTCAAATTGGCATCCATTTCATACAGCCCTTCATGGACGGGCTTGCCATCAACTACCTCGGTGGCTGCGAACGACATCGTTTGCAGGCGATTACCGCGAACACGAACGATCCCTTCCGAGTAGCTGCTTGAACCTGGCTTGCGTAGCCCCTGGAAGATTGCCGCGGCTTCCGAGTCACGCTTGTCTTCGTTCGCGTAATGGAACTGAGCGGTTGCCTGGGCGCAGTCTTGATCGGCAGAGATACGCAGCCAGACGCCAGCTTCATCTTGGGGGAAAGCATGCCAGACGGTTTTGCCGGCAGGTACCGTTATGGTTGTCAGCTCGGTCCACTTGTCGTTGCCGTCTCGGTCGACTTCCAAGGTGAACGTTACCGGTACCTTCGAGTCGTGAAACAAGCAAAGTGATCGACGCTGGAAGCCAGAGAACAGGTATGGATCGGACGACGTGCCTGCTTTGACCTCGTCTTTGAGCCAGACACTGCCGCGACCGATGGGGGCCCCCAACTTGTCCAGGATGTCGGTCGAGGTGAACCACAGGTTCGAGTGTGATTGCCCAGGCCCGGCGACCTTGCCTTTGGCCCTGCGGGTATTCAGGAACTCGCTTTGAGCCGCGTCGTCGCAGCCGAACACAAGCTGATCGTTCCAGCGGCAATAGTCGCCAATCACCTTCAGGTAAGTCGATCGCGGGGAGATGCCAGAGGAGTTGGCATGGGTAAACGTTTTGGGGAAATGCCAGAACATGCCGTGCATGTTCATCACGAAATCGGTTTCGCCAATGTCATGGATACGAGGCCATTCTGTATTCCAGCCATGGGCACCGTCGTAGCAGTGCGAGGCCTTCGGAAGACGGTATGTGTACCACTTGCCACCATCCAAGAGCATCAGCAGCAGCGAGCGATGATCCCACCCGATGGCCCAGACCGGGTCGGTCTCGGGATTGGGGTTCCCCTGCAGGTCGCCAGGACCTCGGACGTCGGTAAACTGATTGCGGCGAACTACCTGCCACGTTTTGCTTTTGCCATCCCACTCGGCCAGACAGCCGGAAGGGATATCGGGGCGCGATCGAGCGAGCCCGGAGGCTTCGCCGTTGTTGGCATAGATGAGACGATTTTGTCCCGAGTATAGCCCTTTGCCGTGATAACCTGGCAGAGCGGCGAAGGGGACATCATGGGCGGTCGGATCGGGGCCCACGTTCTTGCCGTGCGACTGGTCGTCTTGGAAGAGTTCCGTCACGTCCAGCGTCTTCATGTCGACTTCGTAGAAGCCTTCTTCCATCGTCGCGTAATAGACTTTGCCGGCCGGGTCGAACAAGTGCCGAGCATTGCCCGTCAGCCGACCTGGCATGGCCTCGGGGGTAATGACTCGAATGTTTGCTTTCTCGTCGATCACATACGGGCCGATCAGCAGTTGATTCGTTTCCTTGTGAATCATGCGATTGGCTGGCGTCCCACCCACGCTGCCTTCGAAGGTCTCGATCTGCATGTCGGGGCTGATCGTGTAGAGCTTGTCGGTCGATCCCTTGGGGAAGTGCGGGCCGTAGGTGATCACCCACAGTTTGCCTGCCCACGGCACTACTGCGCCGGTTCCGCACTCACCGTGATCATTCCAATACGCGAGGTGAGGAAAAATCCCGCTGATGCTGCGCGGCTTGGTCTCGGCCGTCTTCTCGTCTGCCATCAGAATGCTAGAGAGAGTAACCGCTAGGATTAACGTGACACAGGTAAGTCGCATGTCAGCCATGGCGTTGATGATGTTGGGGGGAAAGTTGGAAAGGGACAAAACTATTTCTCCATGATGAGCCGAAGGGTAGGTGGGGGCAAGGTTAAGTGGTTGCCGGCGGCGAAGCCATGCACCATTGCACCGCTGATCGTTTCCCGTGTTTTAGGGACGATAATCAGGGTTACGAGGCGGTTTGCGTCTGTCTTGATCACGTCCAGCAAGGGAGCACCGGAAAGGGAGAACGCGCCTTGTGTTTGTCCTCGGGGAATTGTGAACGTGCCGAGCGACCTGGTTTTACTTTCATCCAGTTGATCCCCTTCGGAGACATTTGCCGGGGCGTTTTCCCAGGTTAAGTCATCCATTGCCCAGGCATCGAGTTGGTCGTCTGTCAGAGCATAGACCTCGAAGGTGGCGTTGGGCATCCGCGATGCATAGCCGATGCCGGTTGGCGAAGCGGTCATCGTCAACGAGGCCTCTTCTATCCGGGGAAAGTCAATCTTGGAAAGGTCGAACTGTAGGTAGATCTTGCGATCGAATCCTTTGAATTCCCGTTTGGCGAGCTTGGTCATCAGCAAGTCATCAGGGCCGTAGCGTTCGCTGGGATCGCGTATGATCCATTGGTCTTGCCCGGCACCGGTGGCAGTTGTGAGCTGAATCTGGCGTCGCTCCTCTTCGGTGTCCGGCCTACTGAATCCACTGCGGAATGCTTCGGTGAAATTGGAATACTTGGAGACTCCTTGTTCCGAAATCTCAGCCGCTTCTTGCTCACGAATCGAAAGCTTGGTGCCGCTGTTGTGGTGCTCGATATCGACCAGGCCATCGAATACCTGCAGGCTCGCTGTGCCTTGTTCGGTCACGTTCACACCGAAGCTGGTCCCTTGGTCGATGAGCAACGCATCAGGCGTTTCAATCGAAAACCCTGTCGAGGTCGCGCTCATCGTGGCGACTAGCTTGCCGATATATAGCTCGCATTTCATATCACTAAAGATCTCGAAATCAGCAGGGCCTTCGATCTCGACCTTGGCTCCATTATCGAAGACGAACTTCGCGATCCCATCGGCAAGGTGAACGCGGCCAGCACCAACGCGGGTATCGTTGGCCGTAGGGATAGAAGCGGAGATCCAGCGGCTGCCATCGGTGGTCGAGATGGTGGCGAACGTAAGGTCTTCGGTGGCTGGTGGCGCAGGGCGGAGGATCATCACCAGCGAAAGGGCCAAGGCCAGGGTCGCGGCGACTGCCGTCCAAATGCGAGTCTTGCCGCCTGTTGCGGTCTGCTTCGCAGAAATTTCGGACGTGCTGGGCATGGGGGCCTCGCCGTCAAGAATCGCCTGCCAGCCAGCTTTACGTGCCATGGATGACAACGAGGCATGCAGATGCGAAAGCTCGATAAACTCGCGCCGCAGGGGTTGCGACGACAGGAACAGCATTTCGAGCCGCGTCATCTCATCAGCGGTGATGCGATCTTCGAGAAGCTTATCGCAAAGTACGCGGAATTCTTCGAGATGTTCAGGGGCGTTCATCACGCGTCCTCGATGACGAGTTGGTCGGTCACACAGTCTTGCAGAGTTCGCCGAATACGACTGAGCAAACGATAAACGGCGTCGATACTACGTTGGGTCTGTTCTGCGATTTCGTTAATCGCATGCCCTGACGAATAGCGGTAGGCGATTAGCTGACGATGATGCTGTGGAAGCTTGGCGATACAATTTCGCAGCATTTCGTAGCGGCGCTGCAGGTAGTCGGTGCTGGAATCGAGTTCCTGGCTCAATGCTTCGAGAAACTCGTCGGAGAACTGAAGTCGGTCACGCTGTTGTTTCTTGCGCCATGCGCGGACCTGGTTCAGGGCTACCGTGCACGACCAGGCCATAAAGTTAGTCCCTGGCTCAAACCGCTCGAACTCGCGCCACAGTACTAGCATTGTCTCTTGGAAGATGTCGTCTGCCGCGTTCTGATCGTGGACCAGGCTGACCAGGTAGATGTAGATCCGGTGCTGATTCAGCGTGAATAGCTGCACGAACTCTTCGTCCCGCCCGGAAGGACTGGGGGGTGCGCAATCAGTTTTTTCGTCAAAATCAGCCATGAACTAGGTCTCCTGGTAGTTAGAGCCTAACACGCTGAATTTGGACAGAAAACTTTGGAAAGATTTATTCGGGCAGCAAATGCCCGTTGCACGTGTACGTACTTCCCGCTCCACACTGGGCTGACGAGACCTTTTCGGCCATACATACCCAGAACGTTTTTAATTGCTTGGTCACTGCGATCCGCAAGCCCAGTGGATCCGCAAGCCCAGTGCCGGCGGATCGCGCGGAAAGGTGTGAGCGGCAGGCGACTACTTGCCCTTGTTGTAGCGTTTGTCCTTCGGATTGCCCGATGCCATCAGGTAGTTCACCAGATCGCGAACTTCTTCCGGGCTGAGTGGGTTGAGCAAGTCCTTGGGCATTTGCGATACCGGCGAAGGTTGAACTTCTTCGATCTCGTCTCGCGAGACCTTCACCGGTTCGGCATTGGGCTCATTCGGGTAGATCGTCACTTCGTCGTCGTTTTCGACCAGCAGGCCTGTCACCACGCGCCCACTGTCCAACTGCACGATCGACGATCCGTACTGATCGGAGATGTGCTTGCTTGGTTCAACGATTGCTTCGACGACGTATCGCTCATCAAACTTATGCGGAATGCTGGTCAGGTCGGGGCCGATGCTACCACCGAGCGTTCCCAGGCGATGGCACTTTCCGCACGTGGCACTGAAGAAGAGGGAACGGCCACGTTCGAAGTTCGGCTTGCCACGAACGGCAGCCATGGCCGAATCGAGCGTGTACACTTTGCCGGGGCCTTCGATCTTGGCGATCGCGAAGTCTGGCACTGGGTTGAAGTCTTCGCCAGTGATCGATTCCAACGCTTTGCGTTCGGAGTCGGTGCAGTTGCCGAGTGCTTCGTCACGAATGCGAGTGAGGTAGCCTGGGAAGCTGGCACCCCCCGAGGCCTTGGCGGCTTCGTTCAGGAAGGTGAAGTAAGCTTTACGCTGATCGAGCGTCCAACCGTTGCGCATGTTTCGCAGGATGAATGCATAACCAAGTTCGCGAGTTGGCGGATGGTTGCTGAGCAGTGCGTTCACCGTTCCACCGTACCGGGCATTGCGAGTAGCCAGAGTCGACCAGTTCGGAATCTCCGGAGTCGAACGCTGCTCGATCAACGCCATGGTCTTGGCAACGACACTGTCGGCACGCAGATAGGTGAGCACGCGAATCAGCTCGGTGTTGATGTCAGCATCTTTACTGGGAAGCAGAGGATCGATCTGGGCAATTACCTGTTTTCGCTCTGCTTCGGTCGGAGCTCCCAATCGAATGAAGGTCAGTGCATAGGCACGCAGCAGACCAAGCAGCTGACCCTTGTCGAGCGACTTGGCATCCATTTTCACGAGACTTGCGATTTGAGGTGCACGATGCGACTGGTCACCCGTGCGTGCCAATGCAACAGCGGCAGTAATGTGAGCCTGCGGATCTTGTTCGGCAAACACTGAAGCGGCCCACGTGTCGACAGGTTGGCTTTCGATCGCGGCGCGTGCTGCGTTTCGCAGGAAACGATCTTCGCTGGCGAGAAGCGGCCAGGCAAACTCGACCGCTGCAGGAGCTTTCGTGCCGTGGAATGCTTCCAGGTGTCGTCGCTTCATGCGAGCTTCGGCGGCGACCGGATCGACTTCGCTCGGAGCATCGAGCGACTCGTTGCCGATATAGCGAACACGGAACATGGCCGACTGAGTACCGCGACCACCGATGGTGAAGTACAACGCACCATCTTTGCCCACAATTGCGTCAGTCACTGGCAATGGTGAGCCAAAAGTGAATGGCTCGGCCTCGCCTTGATAGCCGGCACCGTGCGGTTTCATGTGAATCGCATAAATCGTGCCGAAGGTCCAGTCGAGTGCGAACAAGGCATCCTGGTAGCGAGTCGGGAAGACGGTTCCCGTACCGGAAACAACGCCGGTCGGCGAGCCAGGACCGATATCCACTACTGGCGGAACGCTATCTTCGTAGTAGGCAGGCCACTTGCCGGAACCGCTTCGCCACCCGTAGTCGGCACCACTGGCCACATGGCAGATTCGGGTCGGACGATACCATGGCAGGCCCAAGTCCCATTCCATGTCGGCATCGTAGGTGAAGACATCGCCGAAGCGATTCTTATCGATGTCGTACTGATTGCGGAAGCCGATCGTGTAGACCGTCTGTTCTTTGGTTTCAGGATTCAGGCGTGTCACCCATCCGCCAGGGGCGAGTCGGCCGCGAGCATGCCCGTTGGCATCCCACATCCGTGGCAGCAGCAGGTCTTCATTCCAGCTTGCCACGTGCGTATTCTTGAATTCGCCGAGCGGGGCATGGTTGCCGCCATCGAGATAAAGTTCACGTTCATCCTCGGTCACGATCACCGCATGGTTGCCGTGTTCGCCACCGCCGGTTCCGCCAGGGATTTCTTCTGCCGTGTCGAGCTTGTCGTCGCCGTTGGTGTCGGTCAAACGATACAGGTGACCACCGTTACGATGGACCCACAGGCTATCGAACGCCCAGATCATTCCTTGAATGCCCGAAATCGACTTGAGGGCGTCGACCGAGACAGGCTCGATCAGTGGCTGCTCGTTCTCTTGAACAGTGATTCGGAAGAGGCCTGCTCCACCTTGGTCGCATGCGTAGAAACGGCCTTTCGGGTCAATGGTCAGTGAAACCCAGCTACCTTGTTCTTTAGGAACGGTGTAGATGTGATCAACCACGAAGCCTGGGGCGGTCAGAATGTTCTTCGGATTGAGCGGATCCTTGGCTTCCCCTTGGGGTGCCTGGGAAGTGTAGTTCGGGATACCCCATGGGCCATCCCCCAGAGTTCCTTTGATGGTGGGCTTGGTCCAGCTGGCATCGTCGAATGCGACCTGTTCCCAACCGTTGGTCTTTGCGTCGCTGATCTTCCAACTTTCGTCGGTAACAATGGTTTGCTTGGTGCCATCGGCAAGCTCGACGACGAGCTTCAGAACGAGTGCGGCGACGCCCCCTTCGTTCTCTCCGGCGACTGCCAGAACGTTCTTGCCGGGCTTAAGTGATTTCGTAATGTTCAGTTCGATGGGTGTTTGCCAGTTGTCGCTGCTTTTTACAGGCTTGCCATTGAGGATCAGCTTCATGCTGTTATCACAGGTGGCATACAGTCGTGCCGATTTGACGTCGCCTGCCACTTCAAACGATTTGCGCAGGTTGAGCTTGTGTCCGTCTGGGGAGTTCTTCGCCCAAATCCACCTGGCGATCGGCTCACTGGTGAGCCAAGCTTCGTTCGTCTGAGGAGCCACATCGGTGGGTGCGGTGGAAGCGGTCTTCTCGGTCGGTGTGCCTGACGCGAGCGCTTCTGTAAGAACGGCCTGAGCCTGGTCTCCCTTTAGCTCGCGAAGAAGCAGATTTCGGAATTCGACCTTCATCGGAGCGCCCTGGTGAAGCTGCAGCCCGAGAGCACCCTTGAGCATGACTTGCTTGCTGTTGTCGGTCACGTCAACGGTCGTGACGCCGTTGACCTGATGGATGAGACGATTGCCAACAACAACGATGCGTAAGTCGTTCCATTCGTCGTCGGTTAGTTGTGCACCGTCACCGACCTTACCGGTGATTTCCTTTTTACCATCGGCATCGATCACCACTTGCTCTCCGCGGGTCGCGATAATCCCCCGGCCAGTCTTTTCGCCGTAGAGCATGCCGAAGTATTCAGGCTTGGGATGGAGGTCGGCCTGATAGCCTTTGAGGACATAGTTTTCGGCGTCGACGATTTCGCTGCGATACTGCACACCGGAGTTGTTCCCCTGGAACTTCACTTTGCAGCGAAACTCGAAGTCGCCAAGGTCAGGGCCTTGCCACACGAGAAACGTATTCCCCTTGGTGGGATTTTCCGAGGTCGTTTCCCCGACGATGGTTCCATCTTGGACCGACCAGAATTTGTCGTGTCCCTTCCAACCGGCAAGGTCTTTGCCGTTGAACAAAACCTGGAACTGCTCGTCTGCGGCAAACAGGGAACTGCCCAGGCCAAAGACGATGATCAATGAAAGCAAAACGCGGGAGTACAGTGTCGTCATGAGTTGTGTTTTCTGGGAGGAGAGCGAAAGGAAGGAAGGTCGTGCAGGCAAGTCTGAGAAACGCATAGCGTATGCTCTATCCTACCTCGCTGACAAGTTGAAGGTGAGTCAGCGAGGTAGTTTTTCGAAGGAGAGACGCTCCGAACGCGTTTTAGGGAAGAATTTCCAACTTCAAATTGCGGAATCGGACCTCGGTTGGCCCGCCTGAGTGAAGTTGCAAGGCAAACACGCCACGCTGAGCTCCCTGGTCGTCGTGAAGCTGGACGCACGGCTGGCCGTTGAGGAGCGTCTTGATGTCGTGGCCGTTGGCAACGATTTCGTAGGTGTTCCACTGATCTGGCTTCAGATGTGCCTCGCCGGACTTGTCCCAGAGTAATCCGCGGCCGTGCTCTTCGTACAGCTTGCCCCACCATCCGGCACCGACATCAGCCTGATACCCTTTGACGGAACCACCGGCCTGAGGCTGGCTGCGGAACTGTATGCCGCTGTTCCCTTCGTTCTTGACCAGTCGAATTTCCATGGTCAGGCGAAAGTTCTCGGCGGTAAGGTCACTGATGAGAAAACTGTTGTGCGGAATACCTTTGTCGGTCTTGCCGACGATCTCTCCATTTTCAACCGACCAAAGTTCGGCGTCGCCAGTCCACCCCTTCAAGTCGGTGCCGTTGAATAGTTCGACGGCATTCTCGGGCGTTGCCAGCAGTGCCGTTTGCCCTTTCCCTTGCAGGTAAGCGACGAGCGAACGCACGTCGTGATCCGAGAATGGGCGTAGCTGATCGTCTGGCATCATCGACTTATCGCTAAGGCGACGTTCTTCGATTTCTTCCTTGGGAAGCGTCAGCAAGTCTTCGGCCGTTTCTAGGACGATCGTCTTGTCGTCTTCCTTACGAACGATGCCAGTGAGCACGCGTCCCGAATCCAACAAGATGATCGACGGCTGATACTCCTTCGCCATCACGGCGCTGGGATCGACGATGTTGCTCAACAGGTAATCGAGGTTCGCCCGGTTCGAGCCGGTCAGATCAGGACCAACTTTTCCACCGACGCCGTACAACGTGTGGCAGCGCTGGCAAGTCTTGGCGAAGATAGCTCGACCGAGTTCCAGGTCGGCCTTCGGAAGGCTCTTCTGACCGACCAGCTTCTTGTACTGCTCGATCAGCTTTGCCTTCTCTTCAGGGGTATCACGGATAGAACCCCAGACGGTACCGAGTTGCGTGTCGATTTCCTTGTCCTGTAGGTTCGATAGTTGGCGAACCAGGTCGGCCGACAGATCACTAGCCGGAATGTCTCCCTTGGCAATCGTCGCGAGGAGTGTTTTGCCGTAGGCAGGACGCGAGCACAATGTTGCCAGCGCCAGTCGCTTGGCCGTGGGCGACATCTGCCCGTACAGGGCAAGCACCTTGCCATCCGTGGCCGGATCGTCGTATTGGGCCAATCCTTTTAGCGCGATCTCGCGGTAGGTTGGATTGCTGAGCAGTGCCTGAAGCGTGCGCGGCAAGTTAGGATCAGCAGCGGCAAGCAAAGCCTCGATCGCGGCGTTTCGCGAGTTTGGATTGGCGCTATCATCCTGAGCGAGCTTACGCATTCGCGAAAGAGCGTTGGCATCACCGAAGGTTACACCCAGGGCCGTCGCCTCGACAGCGACCTCACTGTTATTACTCGACATAAGCTTGCCGCCAACACTTTCCCACCCTGGCGGCGTGGCAACTTGCCGCTGGCCGGCCAAGGCCGCACGCATGGCTTTCAGGAATGTGAGTTGAGTAGCAGGGTTATCAACGGTCGAAAGCCCCTTGACCAGCGTGGCCAGCGAGCTCTTCGAGTCGCCGCTACCGATGCGGCGTAGCATGAACTGACCCAGTTGAGGTATCGACTCGCTCGCGGCGAGGCCCAACGCCAAGGCTCGCTCCGGGGCGGCATCCGCAAGTGGTTCAGCGGCGTACCAGTACATTAGCGGAAGGTTGTGATCCTGGGCATCCTCGGGATGCGAGGTCAACGCCGAAAGCAGGTCCCACCGTGAATCGAGCGACATCCGCTGCGCAGCCGATGCCAGGTAGAGCCGAACCACTGGGGAAGGGTCTTCTTTCGCCAGGCGAACCATTGTTTGCTCCAATGACTTCGATGGCTGAGGATTCGTTTCCAGGGCCAACTGAAACGCCCAGGCTCGAACATAGGCGTCCGCGTCCCTGGTCATCTGCTCGATCTTCTGGGCATCGAGTTGACCAATCGTATGCAATGCCCAATAGGCTCGCAGGCGACGCGTGGCGTCGGCATGCGTGCCGGCGATCTCTTGCAGTCGGTTGATCGCCTCTGGGGCAATCGCGCGGCTGGTTGTTCGATACTGCAAGACTTTTCGTGCGTGGCGAACGTACCAGTCATTGGGGTTCAGGGTCATCTCGGCAAGTTCGAGGTCGCTCTTCCCAGGCAGGTCGACTTTAACGGACTGGCTGTCACCGTAGCAGATCTTGTAAACACGGCCGTTGCTACGGTCGTGCACCTCGGGATTACCACTGTGACAGGCCTGCATGTCGTACCAGTCGATCATGTAAGCATTCCCATCCGGCAGGTATCGGATGTTTAGAATCTGGGAAGCACGATCGCGGGTAAGCAGGAAGTCGGGGCCGTGGCTACCGACATAGCCGGAACCTTCGGGCTTGAGAATATCGACATTCAAACGTTGACCGTGAATGTTGTTCATTAAAATCTGGCCCCGATACTGCTTGGGCCAGCGGTCACCCAGATAGATCATCGCGCCGGCGTGGGCATGCCCGCCGCCTGCTTCGTCCGACTTGTTGTTGCCGCTGTGCGGCGTGGCCCCCAGGTAATGGAGATGGTCGGCAATCGTCTTGATGTCATTGTAGGTGTGCGGGTTGAAATGCGATCCGGCCTGACGCTGGTAACGTGCCCCTTGAATCATGTGGTACAGATGCGGGATCACACAGGCGGTGACAAAAGCTTGACCGTAGTCGTTGAAGTCGACCCCCCACGGATTGCTTGTGCCGTGGCAGAAGACATCGAACTCGTGACGAATTGGATGATAACGCCAGATACCGGCGTTGATCCGTTGTCGCTCTGAATCGGGGGCACCTGGCTTGCCGACGTTGGAATGGGTGAACACGCCATGACATCCATAAAGCCAACCATCAGGTCCCCAGATAAACGCGTTGAGCGTTTCGTGTGTGTCTTGATAACCCCAACCGTCGAGTAGCACCTTCGGTTCGCCATCCGGGACGTCGTCGCCGTTGGCATCGGGAATGAAAAGCAGGTACGGAGCCGCGCCGACCCACACACCACCAAAGCCAACTTCCAGTCCGCTGACGAGATTCAAACCTTCGTAGAAGACCTTCCGGCTATCGAACTTGCCGTCGCCGTCGTTGTCTTCAAAAATCAGGATGCGATCGCGTCCACTATCTCCTTTGGCGCGGCGTGGGTATTCGAATGCTTCCGCAACCCAAAGTCGGCCGCGATCATCCAGTGCCATGGCGATCGGCTGCGTGACGTCCGGTTCGGCGGCACTCACGATGGCCGAGAATCCTTCCGGCAACTGCATCGCCGCGGCGGCTTCTTCGGCGGAAAGCCCTGCGTGCGGGTAGTCATCGGCAACCAGCGGCTTCTGTGGTGGTTTCGGCTTGGCTGGAGCTTCGTCGTAAAAACGAAAATTGTCAAAGTTCAGATGACCCCACCCGCCACGATGCTCGTCGACCAGGCGAACATAAATCTTCTTACCAGCGACCCCCTTCAAGTCGACCACGACCAGTCGCATGTTTTCGCGTTCTTCGCCGACGGTGGAATAGAAGATCTTATCGTTCGCCGCATCGACGAGCTCGACACGCGTCTTGCCGTCGGAGCCACCGTTGTGCAGGAAAGCTGCCCATGGATGCGTGACTTGAAATGGGACCGAAGTGAGCTTGCCAATCGGCTGGTCTTGCAGGCGTTCGTACCCGCCGATCCAGAACTTGCCTTGGTGCTGGCTCTTCATATCGCCGCGGCGACGATTGACCGTGTCCCCTTCGATTGGCTGCTGCTGGAAGGCTTCTCCCTCGGCCGACCAGTCTTTCAGGGTGCCAGTTTCGAAGTCGAGATTCAGCAGCTGACCATCACTTCCCTTGGGAAGGTAACCTTCTGGATTGGCACCTGGTAAATCCGATACCAGGCATATCAATAGGCAGGCAGCGCAGGCGGAGATCACGATCGTTCGCATGGTCGGGATCCTTTGTCGGGCAAAAGGCAAGATGGGAAGAGGAATTCAGGAGGGGTTCAATAGGGCGTCGTGCCCCAAAGGTGAACCGAAGCAGCCGCGACCGGCCACCAAGGGACTCTTAGTCTACCACCCATTCCAGGGCAGTTTCCTTGTAGATAATGTCCAATGATTTGAGGTATTTGCCACGGCCCCCTACGCCAGGATCGGTCGAATTAACTCACCGTGGACATCGGTCAGACGGAATTCTCGGCCTTGGTAGCGGTACGTGAGCCGCTCGTGATCGATACCCAAGAGGTGCAAAATGGTTGCATTGAGGTCGTGCACGTGGACGCCATTCTCGATGATATCCATGCCGAAGTCATCGGTTCGCCCGTGACTGACGCCACCTTTCACGCCGCCACCAGCCAGCCACATGGTGAACGCGTCTTTGTGGTGATCTCGGCCAGCGACCGAATTCCCCTTGGCGTCTCCCCCTTGGCGAAGAGGCGTCCGGCCGAACTCCGAGCCCCATACGATCAGCGTATCGTCCAGCAGGCCGCGGCGTTTCAGGTCGGATATCAACGCGGCTATCGGCCGGTCGGTTTGTTTGCATTTCTCAGGCAGGCGTTTATCGAGACCGCTATGGTGGTCCCAGTCGGCATCGTAAAGCTCGATCAGACGCACGCCTCGTTCAACCAAACGACGCGCGAGTAAACAGTTATTCGCAAACGAGGCTTTACCTGGTTGGGCCCCATACAACGCGAGCGTCTCTTTCGTTTCCCCTTCCAGGTTCATCAGATCAGGTACCGAGGCCTGCATGCGGAAGGCCATCTCGTACTGTTCGATCCGCGTTTCAATCTCAGGATCGCTGGTTGCCGCTAACTGCTGTCGGTTGAGATCGGATACCGCGTCGAGAACACGGCGACGATCCTGCGTGGTGTGATCCTTCGGGCTGGAAAGAAATAGCACGGGATCACCTTCCGAGCGGAACTGGATCCCTTGGTGGATACTCGGCAGGAAGCCACTCGACCATAAACTCGTGCCGGCACCACCTTTGGGGCCGCTTAATAGGACGATATAGCCGGGTAGATTTTCGTTCTCCGAACCGAGGCCATACGAAACCCAAGAACCAAAACTGGGACGACCACCCCGACCGAACCCTGAATGCAAAAACATCTGTGCCGGGGCATGGTTGATCTCTTCGGTATGAATCGAATGGATCATTGCAATCTCATCGGAAACCCCGGCCAGGTGTGGCAGCAGTTCCGAAAAGTTGTGACCGCAAGATCCGTGCTTGGAATACTTGAACGGCGAGCCAGCGAGGGTAGACGTCTTGCCGATAAAAGCAAAGTCGCGATCTTTGGTTACTTCCGCCGGACAAGGTTGATTATGACGTTTGACCAGCTCCGGTTTCGGTTCAAACAGGTCTAACTGCGACGGTGCGCCGATCATGTGCAGGTAAATCACATGCTTGGCCCGCGGCATGATATGCGGGGCCAACACTCCGGCCTTGGAATCTTGCTGAAGAAGGGACGCCAGCGCGATACCGCCAAAGCCGATGCCGCTGTTCTGCAGAAAGCCGCGGCGCGTCATGGCGGTTGATTGGTTGCGGGTATTCATCGCGTCGTGCTAGTCCTTCGTGATGGTTTCGTGCAGGTTCAACAAGGCAGTCGCGATGTTAGACCACGCTTTATCGGTATCGCCAGACGATTCGAACAGGTTATGCAGGGTAGCAAGTTCCGATTCACTCGGCTTACGAGCCGTACACAACTGAAACGCATACCGTAGCTGTTGATCAAGCGGCTGATCCGCGGTCTCGTTCTGAATACGCTTGGCCAATGCCTGGGCTGCTTCGACATAGACCGGATCGTTCAGCAGGGTGAGGGCCTGCAGCGGCGTGTTCGTTCGAGACCGCTGCACGGTGCATGCCAGCCGGGAAGTCGCATCGAAATTCATGAAACTCGGATAGGGAGATCCACGTTTTAGGACAACGTAAATCCCACGCCGATGCTGTTCGCTACCTGGGCTGACTTGGTAGTTGTACTTCTGTCCGCCCACCTTGGTCCAAATGCCATCAGGTTGATAAGGACGAATCGGAGGCCCGAACTGCTTGAGGCTTAGCAGGCCCGAAACAGCCAGTGCGTTGTCCCGAATCATTTCAGCATCCATCCGCAAACGTGGTCCGCGGGCAAGCAGCTTGTTCTGATCGTCCTGCTCGAGCAACTGCTTGGTCAGATGGGACGACTGCTGATAGGTGGCGGAAAGGACAATCTCGCGCAGAAGCTTCTTGCGCGACCAACCGTTCTCCATGAACTCGACCGCCAGCCAATCCAACAACTGGGGATGGGTTGGTGACTCTCCTTTGATGCCGAAGTCTTCTTCCGTGGCAACGATCCCTTGGCCGAACAGTTCTGCCCACCATCGATTGACCACCACCCGGGCAACCAGTGGGTTCTCTTGGGATGCCAACCAATGGGCCAGCGTCAGCCGATTAGCAGGACCTTCCGGCATCGCATGTAGCGTCTCCGGCGTGCCAGGCTCGACGAGCTCACCTGGCGTTTGATAGTTGCCACGCTCGAAGATGTGCGTGGGACGCATTTCTTCCAGTTCGATCATTACCAGCGTGGTATCAGGCTGGGCTGCTTTCAGGTCGCGTTCGATCTTGTTGAGCTGCTTGCCTAGTTTCTGGCTCGAACCGTCTTGCTCAACACAGAAGTCGAGCAGTGTCTTTTCTTCTTTGTCCGACCACTTCTCAGGCCCCTTGGCGATGGCCTTCTTCACCGGATCGGGGACTGCCTTCATCGCTTCGACGTCGATACTGGTGACCCATGTCTTTAAGTCTGCTTCAAGTTCTCCGCGTCGTTGCGTTTGCTGCTCTTTGACTTTGGACTGCTGCGATTGAAGCTGTTTGCGCCGCTCTTCCTTCTGCGGATCGGCCAGGTTCATGGATGGCCCCTGAAATGCGATTGAGCTCGGCTGCTTGGGATTGGTGCGGTCGGCTTCGCGCTTGGTGCTATTGAAGAACGCCAGCATCCGGTAATAATCCTTCATCGGAAAAGGATCGTACTTGTGGTCGTGGCACTGGCAGCATTCCAGGGTCGTTCCGAGCCAGACGGCCCCGGTGGTGTTAACGCGATCAATGATTTGCTCGATGCGCGTTTCTTCCGGCAGCGAGCCTGCTTCTACGTTGGTGGGGGCACAGCGATGAAAGCCGGTGGCGATTCGTGTCGATTCGGTTGCATCAGGCAGAAGATCGCCGGCAATTTGCTCGACGGTGAAGCGATCGAACGGCATGTCATCGTTCATCGCTTGAATGACCCAATCGCGATACGCCCAGATCTCGCGGAGGTCGTCGCGCTGAAAACCATGCGAGTCGGCATAGCGTGCCAGGTCAAGCCACGGCCTGGCCCAGCGTTCACCGAACTGAGGTCGTGCCAATAGCTCGTCGACGATTTGCCGGTAGTTATCCTCCGATGGATCCGCAAGGAAGGCTTCCACTTCCTTGGGCGTCGGTGGCAAGCCGGTCAAATCGAAGTGTACCCGGCGAATCAACTTCTCTGGTGTGGCTGCCGGGGATGGCTCGAATCCCACCTCTTCCAGCTTGGCGAGAACAAAGTGATCGATCGGCGACTTCACCCATTGTTTGCCATTTACCTGCGGCAGGGCAGGGCGTTCGGGCTTGACGTACGACCAGTGCTTGGGCGGAGTAAAATCTTCCGGCCAGGTGGCACCGCTGGCAATCCACTGTCGTAGCGAGCGAATCTCGCTGGCGGAGAGGGGATCACCTACCGCCGGCATGATCTCGTCGTGACCTTTGGGCAAGGTCACGCGGCGCAAAAGTTCACTCTCTTCCGGTTTGCCCGGCACGACGCTACCGGATTCGAGTAACGCACTGCGCTCGTCAACACGCAGATCGGCTTCCTGCGATTCTGCCCCGTGGCATTCAAAACAAGCTTTATGAAGCAGCGGGTAGATATCTTTTTCAAAGCGAACCTTCGCTGTCTTGGAGTCATCCTCTGCAGTCGTATAACCGCTCAGCAGACAAACAACGACCAGCGCAAAAGAGAACGTCCTAAGTCGAATAAAGGAGACGTGGTGAGCCATCTGAGACATGTGATAGCCACGATTGAAAAGGGTAGGAAGGAAACCGGAGGAGGGGTCCGCAATGATTTGCCAATGCCCGAATTGCCATTTTAGTAGATCGCCTGAAAAAACACTAGACTTTTCTGATCGAAAATCACTGGCTTGCCAGGAGGGTGGCAGTCGCGAGTCGTTCGTTGCAGAATAGCGGCAGTTTGGTAACCCGCCACAGGCCCGTGTTCAGGACGAAGCATGTCGAGCTACACGATTCGATCGATGACAATCGAAGATCAGGATGAGGTCACTTCGCTGATTTACCATTCGACCAACGCCTGGTACCAATCGCATGCCCGGCCACCGATCTTCACGGGCGATGTTTCGGTTGCCAGCGTATTCTGCGACGTGTACGAAGCCCTCGATCCAGGCTGCTGCGTCGTGGCCCAGTGCGACGATACCGGCACGTTGGCTGGCTCGTGCTTCTATCATCCTCGCCCCACGCACGTGTCTTTGGGCATCATGAACGTCCATCCCGATCACTTCGGTGGAGGCATCGCACGCAAGCTGTTGGACTTCGTGATAGCGGTCGCTGATAAAGAAGACAAGCCAGTGCGTCTGGTATCGAGCGCAATGAATCTTGATTCCTTCTCGCTCTATAACCGAGCCGGCTTCGTCCCTCGGAAGACCTTTCAGGACATGTACCTGGAAGTGCCTGCAGAGGGAATCCAGCGTGGTACGCCGCCTGAGAAGATGAACCATGTTCGCCAGGCATCCGTGGATGATCTTGATGCGATTGTAACGCTGGAAGAAGAGCTCCATCACATCCGACGGCCGGACGACTACCGTCATTTTCTAGAAAACGAATCCGGGCTATGGCACGTATCGGTCAGCGAGAACTCCTCCGGCGGTATCGATGGTTTCCTGGCATCCGTGTTTCACCCCGGCTCGAACATGCTCGGGCCGGGCGTAATGCGCACGGAAGAGGATGCCGCGGCGCTGATCTATTACGAGCTTCAGCATCACGCAGGCCGGGCGCCTGTCTGGCTGGTGCCGGTGGAAGCGAGCCAGCTGGTACAGGAACTGTATAGCTGGGGAGCACGAAACTGCGAACTGCACTTCTCACAGGTTCGCGGCCAGTGGAAGCGGCCTGAGGGAATCATCATGCCGACGTTCATGCCTGAGACCAGTTAGGGAGTTATTTCAGTCCCAGCTCTTTTTCCCACCACTCAAGATAAACTTCCGGATCGACATCCCGTGTGAACCCGCGCTGCTGGTAAGCTTTGCTCGACCACTTCTGACTGGCCTTCAGCGTTTCCTCGAGCTTCGGTTCAGGCTTGTACCCTTGATCATTCGTATCGGCGATCCATTGATCGAGATTACTTCGCAGGTCCGTCAGTACCTTTTCGTACTTGGGATCTCCAGCCACATTGTGGGTTTCGTCGGGGTCGGCATTCAAGTCATAAAGCTCTTCCGACGGACGTGACTCTTCCCAGAATGCCTCTGCTGGGCCATTCAATTTCCCCTGCTGCTTCAACGCGCGAGCGACAGTCATGCCCGGGTATTGCAGATCTTTGTAGCTGCTGGTCTGGGAATATGGGAGCTCGGGGAAGTCATTGCGTATGTACTTGAAAGAATCGGTCCGCACGCAGCGAATACGATCGACCGCGTCGCCGCAACGATCGCGTGCCGCGAAGATCATATCTCTTCCCTTGTAGCCGGCAGAAAGAAAGTTCCGACCATTCATCCACGCCGGTATTTCAATGCCCGCAGCCGCGATGGTGGCGGCGCTGACATCGATAAGGCTGACCATATCTGGCTTAACGATGCCTGGCCGAGTGTGTCCCGGCCAGCGCACCAGTAGCGGAACGCGAATGCCCCCGTCGTACAGCCACTGCTTGCCACGGTAGTGGGGCCGGCCGTGATCGCCGAAGAAGAAGATAACTGTGTTGTCGAGTTCCCTTTCTTCTTCAAGCCGCTTGAGCACGGCACCCACATGCCCGTCAAGCACTTCGATACTGGCGAGGTAATTCGCCCAATCCGCACGGATAACTGGGTGTTCGGGGTAATAGGTAGGAATCGAGACGTGGTCGGCCCGGGTAATGTCTTTGGCCTGCACGAAAGGTCGATGTGGTTCGTGGATTTGAATCTGGGCGAAGAAAGGTTGCCCCTTCTCTCGTTGCGACCAATCGACCCCATCGAACAACTTATCCTCGGCGGTGAAGTTATAGTCGGTCTTGCCGGGACGCGTCAGCTTGTTGTTGCTGTTACTGAGGTAGTAACCGGCATCTCGCAGTAGCGTGAGAATGGGAACGACCGGACTGGGGAGCGGCTTCTTGACCTCCGTGCGATGATGATGCGTTCCGGTCGCCGTTTGATAGACGCCGGTAATAAACGCCGATCGCGACGACGAGCAGACCGGCGCTGTGGAAAACGCCGCCGTATAGCGATACCCTTCATTCGCCAGCCGGTCGATGTTGGGGGTCGCTACCCCTTCGTAGCCGTAACACCCCAGCTCGGGACTAAGGTCATCGGCAATGATCCAAACAATGTTAGGGCGTTCTGCAGCACTAGCGACCGTGGCAAGCGAGCAGAGAGCAATCAGCACGAGAATCCGCAGGGGTAACATAAGAACGCGATTCGATGGGGGATGGCAGAGGGAATTTCCAGAGCTGCCATCATACCATCGATTCGGTACGCGTTCTATCAATCCACCTTATCGCGGTTGCGGCTGCCGCGACGTCGTGTTGCCGTGTCGGTGAACGATTTCGGTCACCGATTGTTCGCGCAGATAACCCAGCCATTCGAGCCGCCCGTTCGTAAAGCAATTGGAATCGAGCACCCGACAGCCGTGCTGCTTCAGTGGTTCGGCCCAGCGAGGATCGAACGTGCCGACCATTCGCAGGCTTCCTGGCTTAGCTGCACGGTTTCTGTTTACGAATTCCCGTTGCGATTCGATATGTCCGTGCTGCATCATCACCGAAGGCAGCGAGTGGAACCAATCGTTTTCGCCATCGGTGCTCAACTCCCACGCGATTCCAGCAATGTGACAGAGGAGAAAACTCTTGGCCAAGTCGACGATCTTTACGTTCTCTCCCAAGGCGCGAATGACATACGCCGGCAATGGACGATAGCGGAAATGATTCGTCTCGCCATGCAAAGCCGACGGATCGTGCTCAAGCGAAAAGTAGTTTTGCCACCAGTGGGCATAGCTGGCCGCCGCGGCTTGTAGCTCAAGTCGCTCTTCTTCCGACTTGAGCCCATTCTCAAGCTTGGCTACCAGTTCCTTCAGTTCTGGCGAAAGCGGCTGCGTCGCTTGGGGCAGGGCGGTCTCGGTCCAATCGCGGAACGCGGCCACGTAGTTCGGACCGCCAGCTTTCGCACCGGGGCCGACGGCCGAGTGCTTCCAGCCACCAAAGGGTTGCCGCTGGACGATCGCTCCAGTCGTCGTGCGGTTGATGTACGCGTTGCCGACCTCGACCCTCTCGCGCCATGCGTCGATTTCGTCGACATCCAGCGAATAGAGACCACCGGTCAGGCCGAACTCGTTGTCGTTTTGAATACGAATCGCTTCTTCAAACGAATCGACGCAGATGATCCCCAGCACCGGGCCGAAACACTCGGTACGGTGATACCAACTACCAGGCTTCACCCCCAGTCGAATGCCTGGGCTCCATAGACATGGATTGTCATCCATCATCTTGGGCTCCAGCAGCCAGGACTCACCGGCGTCTAGCTGCGTCAGTCCGCGTTTCAGTTCGGCATGCGGAGGTCGGATGATGGGCGTGACATCCGCCGACAGGTCCCACGCCGGTGCGACGTGCAAGCTGGCAGCCGCATCACGAAGCTGATTGCGGAACTGATCGCTTTCGTAAACATCTCGCAGCACAATCGCCAGGCTCGCCGCCGAACACTTCTGCCCCGCATGGCCGAAGGAACTTCGTACCAGGTCTTTGATTGCCAGATCGAGATCGGCCGCCGACGAGATGATCATGCTGTTCTTGCCGCTCGTCTCGGCATACAGCCGCAGGTCCGGTCGCCACGACTGGAACAACTGAGCGGTCGAGTAGGCACCAGTCAAGACGACTATCGATGTGCGAGGATCGCTCAGCAGGGCCTTGCCGTCGTCGCCGTCGACCAGTGGCAGGAACTGAAGGACTTCACGAGGGACGCCTGCTTCCCACAACTGACAAGCCAGGTGCCACGCCGTCAGGACGGTCTCAGGGGCCGGCTTCAAAATAACGCTATTGCCTGCCATCAAAGCCGCCAGGCAACCGCCAGCGGGAATCGCATAGGGGAAATTCCACGGAGGCGTGACAACCACCACGCCAGCTGGCGACGAGGTTGTCCCGTCGTTCCAGCCATCTGTGTTCAGTGAGCGACTATAGTAGTCGGCAAAGTCGATCGCTTCGCTGATCTCAGCATCGCTTTCCAGAACGGCCTTGCCAGCGTCACCCATCATCACGCCAATCGTTTCACCACGCTGCTGCGCGGCAACGGTGGCGAATTGGCGTAGGATCTGAGCACGCTTCTCGATACCTAGTTCCTCCCACGCCGATTGAGACTGGCTGGCCGTTTGTAGTGCCAGTTCCACGTGCGTAGCATTCCCATTCGCGTAGCGATAAAGTACCTTGCCTGGCCGGGAAGGATCGAGGCCATCGGTGAGGTTCTCGGTCGTTTCTTCGACCCCTCCTACTTGAACGGGGATGGTGCCGAACGTTTTGTCTTTCCATACGTCGACCAACTCTTCGATCCACTGGCGATTGGCGGGAATCGCAAAGTCCGTGTTCGCAGCGTTCGCGAATGGCTGCTCGACAGTGGTGGGGATGAAGTGCTCGGTCCCTCGGTCTTGTCGGCGATTGGGAGTAGTGGCCAGCTGATCGGACTGGGCCAGTTGGCACGCATCGAGGAAACGCTGGCTTTGCTCGTGCCAGGCAGGCGAGTCGACTTCCATGGCAAATAGCGAACCAAGGAAGCTGCCTGGCTGGGTATTCTCGTCGAAGCGACGAACCAGGTAGGCGACCGCCGAGTCGAAATCGGCGTCGTAGCAAATCGGTGCATAAACGAGCAGGTCGCCGGTACGATCACGCATCTCGCGAGCCTGGGCATTGGCCATACCTTCCAGCATCTCGAAGTCGACGCGATGGGTCACTTCGCGATGTTGTGCCAGACGCAGTGCGAATGCGATATCGAACAAGTTGTGACTGGCCAGGCCAATGCGTACGGCCTCGGCGTTTTCAGGTCGAAATGCATACTCGACCATCCGCTTGTAGTTCGCATCGGTTTCGTTTTTGGTATGGTAAGGAGCTTGCGGCCAACCATTGAGCGAGGCTTCGACCTGTTCCATGGCCAGGTTGGCTCCCTTCACCAGGCGAATCTTGATATCGGCTCCGCCTCGAGCAACACGCTGCCTGGCCCACTGCGTAAGGGACTGCTGAGCGACGTGCGAATCAGGCAGGTAGGCTTGCAATACGATCCCTGCAGAAAGGTCGCAAAACTCGGGCTCGTCCAATACCGAGCGGAAGACATCGACCGTCAAGTAAAGGTCGCGATATTCTTCCATGTCGAGATTGACGAACTTGTGCTTTCCCTCTCCCGCGGACATCGCCGAGCGATAAAGAATACGCAGCCGTTCCTTCAGTTCTGCCAGCGTCTCTTTGTAGCCGGTCAAGCTAATATGGGCCGCAACCGACGACAGTTTCACGGAGACATATTTGATGGCGGGGTCTTCAATGCGCTCGATGTACGTTTGAAGTCGACGTTCGGCTTCCTGCTGGCCGAGGACCGCTTCCCCCAGTTGGTTCAGGTTGATGCGAATCCCGTCACGCTTCCGCTGCTCGAGGTAGCGTGCGAAAGGCTGTGGTTCGGCCGAGATGATTACGTGGGACGAGTCGGTTTGAATTCGCTTGCGAATCAGTGGCATCACCAGACTCGGTGCCACTTGTGCCGCCCAGACGCCGATTTGCAATAAACAGCGATCGAGGGGACTGAAGTATTTTGGCAGCCCATACTGCTGCACGAGTGATTGCAAGTGATATGCCGAGCGACGCGGGTTCTTAATCCGCAGTACCTGGTCGGCCATCGCCACCGTAAGCTCTTTACCGTCATGATCGCTGATCAGCCCGGCAACCTTGGCCAGGTTGGCTCGGTCTTCTGTCGTTTCACGCGATTTCGATGCACGAAGGATATCCGCCGCGAGTGGAATCGCTTCGCGGGCGATAACATCGATGATCGAAATATCCATTTTTCGTTGCGACTGCGTGACGATAGACACGGTGATACCTTCAGGAGTAAGCCTAGAAATTCATTTGTTTGAATTCTAGGAATGACCACCCCTTCAGGTATTGAGCATTTCCAGCGCCGCGCACGGTAGTTTACGCCAAAATATGGTGGTAAAAAAAGCGGATTTTCCTAACCCAGCTTCTGGTGCGACTTTCGGTACGCGAGCGGGGTTTGGTTGGCTGCGGCACCAAAGTGCCGGGTGAAGGCGCTTTGGTCGCTAAAACCGCACTCCAAAGCAATCTCGGACAAGGACTTTTCGCTGGATAACAACAGTTGCTGGGCCAAGTCCAGTCGGTACTTCATCACGAACTTTTTGGTCGAAAGACGGAACACGCGCCGCATTCGCCGATCGAGCTGGGTTACCGATAGATGAACCACTTCGGCCAGCTCTTCCGTCTTCAGTGGCTGGGCGATGTGCTGTCGGATGTAGTCGACAACGACATTCAAATCTGCCAGTTCCAGATCGCTGTCGCTGGGCTGATTCAGGTCTTGCGAAACACCCACCAGGCCGATCGTTTCCCCCGTTTTGTTAAGCAGGGGGAACTTGTTCGATAAATACCAGCCTCGCGAGCCATCGGCTTGAGAGATTAGTTCCAATTGATCTTTCAATGGCTGCCCGGTGCGGATCACTTCCCGGTCCTGGTCGTCGTAAACTTTAGCAAGTTCCGCTGGGAAATACTGAGAAGCCTGCTTGCCGATCAACTCGGCCGGGTCGGCCACCCCTATCCGTTCGGCGAACGCATGGTTCACGAACGTGTAGCGTCCTTGCAGATCTTTCACGCAATAAACCACGTCCCCCAGGCAGTCGAAAATCTGCTCGAGTAGTCCCTCTTGAAACTCGTATTTCATCCAAAGTCCTTCGTTATACGCTCAATCGTCTCAACCAGAGGAACCCATTGCTGCTCTTTTATTCATATCGCCGGCGAGAAATCTTCGCTACCCATGCGACATGTAATTGACCGTTGAGGTAAACCTGGTCGGAGGCCATGTCAGGAAAGTTTAAGTTCTGATGTTTTGCAAATAATTTAGGCGAAGTAGATCAGGGAATTAGGTAACTTGAAGGGAATGACACTTCTCTTATCTCGACCCTCGGGGGTGGTTTTCCCATGAATAACCGTCAGGCTTTCTCGCGATGGTTCTTGATTTCAATTTTGGTTCTCTGCCCAGTTCTGTTGGGTTGTTGGGAGTCGGAGTCGCGGTGGGACGCGGCCCAGCAGGCCACTCAGGAAGGAGCTACTGCCGTCTCGGAAGCGGCCTTGGATGGAGCCGTTTTCAACAAGTTTTTTCCGGCCCAGACAGACGGAGTTGACATCGTCTATAAGCAAGAGAAAGACGGCTTCTCGCAGGCCTCGCTCAATCGCGATGGCAAGCTGATCGCCATGCTTTCCATTTCCGATACCCGCAACAATCCGACGGCACGCGAAAAGTACCAGGGATCCACGGTCCGTATTCAAGGTTACCCGGTCGTCCATCGCGACAAGACCACTTCGATGCTAGTGGCGGATCGCTTTCAGGTTCAAGTGCAATCGGAAGGAGACGCTTTAACCGAAGAGGATCGGATGAAGTGGCTCGAAAAGTTTGATCTGGGTGGATTAGCCAACGCGTTCTAACGACTGACAAATGCTTCTCTAGCGGTTCTTGTGGTAAGGAAAACGAATCATGGCACGACCTTTCTTCAAAGTCGTTGACGATTTGCCGAGCATGGGCCTGACGGCTAGTCTTCTCGGGGCGCTCGACTGGGTAACGCCGGGCGAATACACCAACATCACCAGTTTTGAAGGGATGGTGAAAGACGTCACCAAGTCGACCGATGAAAAGTTCATTCAGCAGGTCGGCGAAAGAGCCATCTACTTGTTCAACGACTCGTCGCAAGGATACCAGCGTACTTTGTGGCTTTACCAGACGATCGATTCCACGCAAGGAGTTGCCGGCTTCGCGTCGTTCCTTTCCAAGATGGCAGAAAACTTCAGCTTTCTCAGCTTCTTGAATAACGTCACTCCTAAGGCCGATACTACGCAGGCGGTTGATCTTGGGTTGAAGCTGGTTGCCGAGATCGTGGCGTTTTGTTCGCTCAATGGCCTTCCGGGGGACAGCATCGGCGACTTTGTCGAGTCGTTGGCCGACTATCGGCACGAAGCACTCATGCGGATGACGGCATTGGTGTGTGTCGATGGGGTCTTGCCGCTAGGACCAGACTTTGTCTCGAAGGCGATGGGAATGCTCGATTCGTCTGGCGTTTCAGAACTCGCCGGTAACGAACGCTTTCAACGCGTTGCCGGCATGATTCCCGGTGACTCGACCAAAGAGCAACTCGGGTTCATGCAAGAGGGGTTGGGTTCAATCAAAGACTGGGCAGGGGATTTCGTCGCGAAGCACAGCATCACGGTCGAAAAGGTCGCTGGTAGCTTAAAAGGGGTTTCCGATCGCTGGGAAGGAAGCATGGATTGGATGGCCTCGGTAATCGACATGACAACCGACTACTACGAGCACACCGGCGTTCAGACCGTCGCCAGGCAGTTGATCAGCCGGGCAGCCGCTGAAGTTTAGTTGGTCTGGCTAGTGGTTGTCGGCATCGCCCGTTCGTCATCGCTGGAAGGAGCATCGTAAATCGTCAGCCCCGCCAGATTCGGCGGGGCACCACCCGTGAAAAGGCTCGCCACGTACCCGACTACAAAGCAAACCGTTAATCCCGCCGCCGGATAAACGAAGCTGTTGACCCTGGTGAATTTCCACAAGGCCAACATAGCCGCGGCTCCGAACAACGCGCCGCACAGCGCGCCCAGTTGATTCGTTCGCCGGGTAAATGCTCCCAACAGAAACAGTCCGCCCAAGATGCCCATGAAGATCCCCAGGATCATAATGAACGCATCGAACAGCGAACGAATATCCGGATTGACAAATAGCAACGCCAGAAGCGTTCCGATCGTCCCCACCAGAAACGTACAGGTCCTGGCGGCGTACAAGTATCCACGTTCGGTCGTGCAGAAGCGAAGTGGCCGCAGAAAGTCAACGATGATTGTCGTCGCCGACGAGTTCATGCTGGTCGAAACAGTCGACTGGGCAGCCGCGAAGACGCCAGCCACGATCAAACCTGCCAGACCGACAGGTATTTCGCGCGCGATAAACAGGGGAAAGATCTGATCGGTTGTAATCAGCGGATCAAGCTTTCCTGGCTGGCTTTGGTAAAAGGCGAATAGCGCCGTACCGATCCCAAAGAATAAAATCGTGGCCGGGATAGTGAGTATCGCACTCATCCAAATCGAACGAGCCGCTAGTTGCTCGGTCGATGTTGTGACGTATCGCTGCACGACGGCCTGATCTGCGGTGTAAGAAGAAATGTTCTGCGCGACGGCTCCGGCCAGGATCACCCACAACGCAACCTGGGCGTTGGTGACGTCCCAATTGGAGTTCACCATATTGAACTTGTCGGCCGATTGGGCAATATCCCAAAAACCAGCGAAACCACCATCGACCCCACCTATCAATAAGACCAGCGCCAAGATAGCACCGCCCAGCAAGACAAACGTTTGGATCGTATCGGTCCAGATTACCGCCTCGATCCCACCCATCGTGCAGTAGACGATGCTCAGCACGCCCATCAGCAGAACCGATTGCACCGGCGTCAGAGGCGTGGCCACCGCCAAAGCCAACGCGGTGAGAGACATCACGATTGCCATCCGAAAAAGATGGAAGAAGACGAAGCTCATACTGGCAAACATCCGCGTCAAACGACCAAAACGCATTTCCAGGTACTCGTAGGCACTGGTTGCGTCGATGCGACGATAGAAGGGTAACGCGACGTAAACCGCCAGAATCGCAACCACGGGAATCGTGAAATTCGAGACGGCATACACCCAATCTTGTGCGAATGCTTTCGAAGGGAGCCCGGTGAACGTCAACGAGCTGAGCATAGTCGCAAAGATGCTACAGCCAGCGGCCCACCAGGGGATCTGCTTGCCGCCGCGAAAGTAGTCGTCGGTGTTCTTATTCTTCTGGGTGAAGTAAACCCCAATGCCCACCATGGCCAGCAGGTAGCCAAACAGCACCAGGTAATTCAAAACCCCAAAGCTCTTGGCTGGTGTGCTGGCGGTGATCTTCCAGATGTGGGGCGAACGAACACGAGGACGTACCTCTCCGCTGGGCAGGATAACGGAATCTCCCCACCGCACGGCGGTCGTCGTTACGGGACAGGCAGGTGTTTCGCCAATGCGGGCCCACGAGTCGGTGATGGTGTGGTAAGCGAATGCTTCTTGGGGAAAGCCTGGGTGGTTGTCCCTAAGCTGGTCTTCTTTGCCCCAATTGCTTTCGTCGGCACTGGCAAGCACGAAGATATGACTCTGTCCCACACCGATCGCTTCGCCGGCCATCATGGCCCTGGGAGCATCTTTGCGCTGGTGCCAGGTATTGGTCTTAGGAACGAACTGCCAAACGTCGGTGAGGAATTCCGTTTGCCCATTGGCGTCACGGCGTCCTCCCATTACGTAGATCGCATCGTGGAAGCCATCGTGCTGAGCAGCAACCATCGCGAATGCCCGCGTCGGCCCTGGCAGCGGGGGCAGCTCTTTCCACTGGAAGTCCTGCGGGCTGCCCGGCTGCGAAAGGTCCAGGCTCCACAACGAACTGGTCGCACTGGTAAGCTCTGGCTTACTCTGTCCGCAGGCAACATAGACCGTATCGCCGATCATAGCGGCCTGGGCATAGACGGTGGGTTGGGGCAGGGGAGCACACGCGATCGTCTCGATCTTTTGACCATTCCATTTCAAAAAGTACGCTTCGGCGAAAACGTCTTCTGTGTCATTGCCACCCAAGCACAGTACACCCAGCTTCGTGCTGACGCTTGCTCCGTACGCGGTAGGGCGAGGGAGCGTGCCTCCTTCTTTCCAGCTGTAACCATCACTCGTGCGAACCAATACGTGGATGGCATCGACCCACTGTTTGTTCGACTCCCAGACGGGGCGCGGAAAGTTTGCCCCACCGGCGACAATCAACGCGTCGTTGCTGATGCCGGCAAAGGGGCCGGCAACGCCCAGTTCGCTGGGCAGGTCTGGTAGCTGCGTCCAATCGAGTTGCGTTTCTGCCTGGCTCTCGCCAGTAGAGGTCGCAAAGAGAAGCGTTGCCGCAACGAGAAGGAGAGCTTGCCGGCAAAGAATCCGTCGAAGGAGCATCAGAGGCCTTTTGATTGATTTGCAGATGAAGTGGATCCACCGCGGTGGGGACGCGGGCGGGGGATCATGTTGCCAAAGATCGCCTGAAAACTCAATCAGTAGAAATATTTCTCGCGTTTATTTCTTCAAATCGCACCATTTCGACACGAATTCGCGCATGAAAAAGGCCCTTCAAGTAAGGATTGAAGGGCCTTCGCGAGTTCAACTCAATCGAAGCGAGCCATCGTTATTGGTAGCTCCACTTCATGATCCAAGGATCGTCGAGTTCTTTTTGCTTGGCTTTGAGCTTGGCCTTGTACTCTTCCAGTTTCTCGGCGTAGGCCGGATCGTTGGCCAGGTTCAGCGTTTCTTCGGGATCGGTCTCGATGTTGAAAAACTCGAACTCGGGACGATGAATGTACTCGCCTACGGTCTTGTTACCGTAAGGAGCATCTTCCCCCTTCTGATACTGTGCCTGCCAGCTTGAAGCGGCCCACAGGTCCGACGCGAAAGGGTAGTCCAGCTTATGAGCGATGTTCCAGATCAACTTGAAGTGCTTGTCGCGATAGACTCGCATGGGGTAGTACATCTGGATCTCGTGGAACGTGTGCGACGCGAAGATCGAATCGTGCGTTGTCGCTTCTGGGTCGCCTAAGAGCGGAATCCACGACTTGCCGTGATATTGATCGAACTTGTTGCCGCCGTTGCGATTCTCTTGCAGGGCCTCGCCACGTTCCTTCCAGAACGCATTGGCATTAATCGGGTGCTTCGGACGCTGTGCTTCGCGATCCAATCCGCCTGCGAAGTCCAGGATCGAAGGGGTGATGTCGACGTGGCTGATCATCGCATCCGTTTCAACGCCACGCTTCTTCTCGTATGGATTACGCACGACGAAAGGAACACGCAGGCCACCTTCGTAAACCGTGGTTTTACCGCCTGAGAACGCCATGCCGTGGTCGGCCGTAAAGATGATCATCGTCTTGTCGTACAGGCCGTTCTCTTTCAGGATATCGACCAGTCGCTTTAAACCCTGATCGATACGCGAAACGGCCTGGTAGTACTGCGACAGTTCTGCGCGAGTATCAGGCGTGTCGGAAAGGAACTCGGGAATGGGGACCTCGGCGGGATCGTAGAAGACTTCTTCGATGCCTGGGTAAGCCTTCTTGTTGGGCTTGTTGCCAAAGAGGTCTGGCTTCAGTTCCAAGGGTGAAGTCTTATCCACTCCACCGCCGCGGTGCGGATCGCTGGTGGCAAAGTACAGGAAGAACGGCTTGTCGCTGTCGGCCGTGATGAAGTCCTTGCAGTTGTTGGCCATCTCGACTGGTGAACGCGTGTTGCCGGGGATCGTCTTCTCGAAGTGGAAGACCGCTTCCGGTGCCACGTGATACTTGCCGCACAGACCGGTGCGATAGCCGGCCTGAGCCATCAAGCGTGGCAGAGCCAGGCTGACCACATCGTGGTACGAAGAAAACTTGTGGAAGTGGTGCGTATGACCGTACTGGCCATTCATATGATTGTGCAGGCCGGTCAACACCACCGAGCGACTGGCACTGCAACTGGCCGTAGTTGCAAACGCGTTGCGAAACAGCGTTCCGTCCTTGGCCAATGCGTCGATGGTTGGCGTCACGGCAACTTTGTCGCCATAGCAACCCAGCGTGGGGCTTTCGTCATCGGTGATGAAGAAGATGACGTTACGATCAGGACGCTTGGCGTCATCGGCTGCCTGGCTGATCGTGGCGATCGTAGAGAACAGAATCAGCGACAAAACAAACGCAGTAGTAAACCGCGCGAACGACAGGACTGTTTGTATCAAGGGGCACCTCAAACAGTGGAGCTTTTCAAGGAAGGTAAGAAGATAGGGGGATTCCCTCCCCATTCTAATCAAAAACAAGCCGTCGAGGGGGAACTTCTCAAAAATGTACTTGGTGGAGGCTCCGCGCTAGGCAAATCGAAGGGGGGAGTACGGTTCGGGATCGATGTGCGGTGTCAATTGTGTCATCATTTCGCTCACCAGACGCCCGGTCGCCGTGGCCATGCTCAGTCCTAACATGTTGTGCCCGGTCGCCAGGTAGGCGTTCTTCAGACGTGGAACTTGCCCGATGATGGGCAGGCTATCCCAGGTCATGGGCCGCCAGCCGTACCAGGTCGAATGTGTTTCCGGGGTATCCGGCGTCCGTAGGTAGGGTCTGGCCGACTGGCGAAGCTGCTCAATCCGTTTCTCTGGAATCGATTCGTCGTATCCGCAGAACTCCATCATCGATCCCAAGCGGTAACCCCCTTCAAAGGGCGAAACGCCCACTTTGTGTTCCGGCAGAAGCATCGGGTACTGGGGGCACTTCGATGGTCTCGACATCGTCACCGAATATCCCTTGCCAGGTTCGATCGGAATACGGCACTCCAGCGACTTGCCCAGTCGCGTGCTCCAGGCACCGGTCGCAATCACAAACTGATCGGCATCCAGCGCGCCGTGCGAGGTATGCAGGCAAACGATGCGGCCGTTCTCTTTCTCGATGTGTTGTAATTCGCAGTTTTCCAGAAACGTCACCCCGCGCTGCTTGAGCTTGCCCGTCCAGTCGGCATTTAGTCGATCTGGCCGTACCGAAGCATCGCCGGAGTAATGGAACGCGCCGGCCAGGTTGTCGTTCAACGCTGGCTCGAAACGGGAAAGCTCGCTGCCGTCGAGACGCTGGGCGGAAACACCAAAGTGATCGGTCAGGAAGCGATCGGTCTCGGCGAACGATCGCATGCCCTTCTCGGTTTGCAGGACATACAGTAGGCCAGTCTCTTTCCACTCGCAGTCGAGCGACTCTTCCTGAACCAGGCGTCGATACTCGCTCATCGAAGCATCGAGGATCGACTTGAGCGCGGCCCCAGCCGAAAGCATCTGCTTATGGTTACAGCGCCGCGCGAACTGCCACATCCAGTTCCACATCGCCGGACTGAAGCGTGGTTTCACGCGGAACGGAGCATTCGGCTGCAGCAAGGATTTCGCAGCGGTACGCACGGCCTCCGGCTCGGTCAGGGGCAAGACGTGGCTGGGGCAAATGTAGCCGCAGTTGCCATGCGAACACGCACCGGCGATCGTCCCGCGGTCGATCACGGTGACCTTCAATCCCTGTTTCGAGAGATAGTGGGCACAGGCAATTCCGACAATCCCAGAACCGACAATCAGCACGCGTTCAGGATGCGAGGGGGTAATCATTCAGCACTGTCCAGCGAAGCAGAAAGAAGAAGGGGGAAACTAACCTTGCGAGCCAGGCCACGAATCCCACCATTTGCGGAACAGTTCCCACTGTGCTTTCAAGTAGTCTCGCTGACTGGGGCTCAGCTTGTCGGTTTCGTTGAAGTGATGCTCGTACTCGGGATTTCCTTCCAGGACCATCAGGTACTTGTAATACAGCACCAGGTCCGGCCCTTCGTCGAAGGTCGACAGAACGGTCAATGCTTCGTTCAATTCCCACGCGAGTTTACGTGACTGGGCACACCCCGCGGCTCCTTTCTCGCACAATTCGACCAATCGCAGCACCTCTTTCGGCAAGGCATTGCCCACACCGGTGATCGCCCCCTTGGCATTGCAGCGAATAAAGCCGTGGTAGACCTGCGTGTCGACACCCACCATCAACACCAGGTCTGGGTTGGTACCAGTGATGTGTTCGGCAGCGTAGGTCAGCGAGTTCGCTCCGCCGAATTCCTTGAAACCGACCAGGTTGGAAAATTCGCGTCGCAGGTCGAAGAACAAGTCGGCTTTGGTTTCAAAACCGTAGTAGGGGCTGTTGTAAATCACCGCCGGCAAGTCGCCTGCCGCGGTGAGGATGGCCGAGAAGTGATCGCGCTGAGCAGTCTTGGAAGTCCCGCGTGAAAGAACCCGCGGAATGACCATCAACCCGGCAGCGCCCACTTCTTTCGCATGAGCCGCATGCGCCGCGGCGAGCTTCGGATTCTGGGCTCCAGTGCCAACGACCACGGGCACGCCAGCCGCCGTGAGTTGCCGAACCCCTTCCTGACGCTGGGCATCGGTCAGCAGCGGCCAGTCTCCCATCGACCCGCAATAGACGACCGCCGACATGCCGACGTCGATCAGCTCTTTGCCTTTGGCGACCAGTGCCTCGAAGTTGGGCGTACCATCTTTCTGGCACGGGGTCATGAGTGCTGGAATACAGCCGCGGAATACTTGCGATTTATCGTTCACTCGCGCTACTCGGTAAAAGGAAGGGCTGGAGTAAGATTCGATGTTTCCCTGATATTACCCTGTCCGGTGCCGTTTTGTCTTGACAAACGACCCAATTGCGACTTGAATTTGCGCATACATATAGAAGGGGCCTATGATCACGGAAATACAGGAAATTCTCGGTCAGTTGGACAAGCCGTTCACCGGCGAAGAGCTGTTCGACCACCTGCCTGACATTGTGTTTTTTATCAAAAACACGAAAGGCCAGTACCTGGTCGTCAACAACACGCTCGTCCAACGCTGCGGCGCTCATAGCAAGAGCGATCTGCTGGGACGCCTGCCTGGCGAGGTGTTGCGACCACCACTTGCGCAAAGCTTCGAGGACCAGGACCGCAAAGTGCTGGAAACGGGGCAACCGTTGGTCGGTCAGTTGGAACTTCATTTCTATGCGACCCGTGACGTGGGGTGGTGCTTGACCAGCAAGTTGCCGCTGCGCAGTCGCACTGGGGAAGTGGTCGGCCTGGTGGGTGTTTCGCAAGACCTGCGACTTCCGGATCTTTCGACCGATGAATATCAGCACGTGATTGCCGCCATCAATTTTGCGGAAGCCAACCTGCATGATCCCCCCAGCGTTGCCGACCTGGCCGATATTGCGGAGATGTCCCCTTACCAGCTCGACCGCCGCATGCGACGCGTGTTCGGTTTAACGACCGGGCAGTGGCTGTTGAAACTGCGGATCGACCTGGCTCAGCGCCGCCTGAGGACCTCGGACGAGTCGATCTCGAGCATCGCCATGCAGGCCGGTTATTCCGACCAAAGCGCCTTCACGCGGCAGTTTCGTCGTGCGACCGGTATGTCTCCGCGCGACTACCGCAATGCGCGGCGCGGTTAGCCTGGTTTCAGTTCAAGCCTGAAGCGGTCAGATTCGATTCGCCCAGGCCCTCGCGGATGGTCGACTTCAAAATATAAGAGGGGACCTTGATGCGGCCAAACCACTTCGGGTCTGGGTGGATGAGTTTCAGCACGGCGGCTTGAATCTCTTCCCCTTCTTCGGTTTGAAAGCTGCTTGGTGCCCCGCGGGTGTACTCGCCTTTGAATAAAACATCGTTGCCATTCTTGAGCACGAAGCTATGCACCCAGGGACGGAACTTGACCTTTTCGCTGGGGCCATTGGGGCGAACGCCGAAGGGACGCGGAGGAAGGACAATGCCGCCGAGTGTGCGAGCCTTCTCGGTGTAGTAATCTTCTTCCTTCTCGTCCCCCTCGTGCACCGAGACCTCCAGTATGACGCTGGCGTTGTTGTTGTTCACCCAGCTACTTTCTTTCAGCTTAGCACTGACTGCGTCTTCGATCTGTCGTTGATAGTCGTCCGGTACGTTGACAAACTGGTAGTTCACCCGAACCGCACTTCCCGGCGACATCACGTACAGCGTCTTCGGATCGACCGTTTCCGCCGTGCGAATGGCTGCTTCATGCGGCAAGGTGGTGATGGTCAACTGGCTCGACTGCTTGTCGCCGAAGCAGGCAAACATCCGATCGCCATAAACCTGCTTGGCCGAGGAACGTGTTTTGTACGTCCACAGGGGCAACGTTCGCTCGACGTCGTAGACGGTTTCATTGAGCTTGACGTACTCACCCACCCAAGTCAGATCGTCGTCCCCCGTATCGGCCACAGGGATTGTCTTGATGTGCGTGCCGTCCTCCATGCTGTAAATGACCAGCTTGTCCCACAACTTTATGGCCACTCGTTTGCCATCGGCGGATATCGCGGCCCGCTCGACGTCCGACTCTGGCTCGATGCTGCCGACGATGTTTCCATTGGACGTATCCAAAAAGCCAACGTACTTCTTCGCCGGAAAGGCCATCAGTTCGCCAGCCGGCGAAAAGCTGACATGCACGGAGTCGGCCAGTTCTCCCTGCTGCACGGCTCGCGGGACGGTGCCGCTCAAGTCCCAGAACGTCAGCTTCTTATCCTTGGTGACAACAGCCAGGCGGTTGTTAGGGAGAAACTTTGCCGACACGAACTCTTTCCAACTGCCGCCACCGACGGTGAACTCATACAGCGGGGTGATCGTCTGTCCGTTGATGGAAAAGAGTGCGAGATCGTTGCCTGTGTCCCATCCTTCGACGCGAATTGCCGCGAACATTGCCGCGTTGGGGGCAACGGCGACAACCCGATACGGCTGTTCAAACTCGGTCACGGCTGAGCTCTTTTGCGTGGTCGGATCGACGAGCATAAAACGCCCGTAGTTGTCGGCCGCCTTGCGACCTTCCTGGTAGACGTTGACGATCACCGTCGGCGCGCGACCAGCAATCCCCAGGGCCATCTTGCCAAAGAAGGGCTTTTCCAAAGGAACCGTGATAATCGAATCTTGCAGCGTCACTTCCGGTAAAGCGGCTGGTGGTTTAACCGACCAAAACTCGCGACCAGGGGCCAGGCTCAATGGACGAGCACCGCCGGTGGTGACGTTTACCTTGTTCAGTCGGCCAGGGCTTGCCGGGACAAGGGGCACGTTCGCCGCCGTCGCAGGCATCGCCGCTGTTGAACCTCCGGCGAATGGGTTCTCTGGCTCGCCACCAGCAAACGGATTATTCGGATCGTTCTGGGCTGCTTCCGCTTTCAGGAACTCGTCGACGAACTGGCGATCCTTCTCGCTCAACTTGTCCAGCGGAACGGTGACCACTCTGCCGTCCGATTTGAGGATCTGGACCTGCTTCTCGTCGGCGGACTTGAGTGTCCCACCGATCTGAAACTTGCCGGTACCGTCGACCCACGTTCGGTTTTCGGCATACTTGGCCAACGCACCCGTAGGCTCGCCAGCTAATGCCATCGTTGGAAACAGTGCGCCGCAGATGACGATAACGGATAAATAGCGATAGGAAATGAATCTGGCCGGGTTCATTTCAGGCATCCCTCATGAAGAAGAGAGGAACAAACACGAGAGTAAATTGAAAAGTGGTGAAAACATTGTAACAGGGGGACAGGTTGGCTCCAGTCTCTTGCACGCTGATTATCAAGACACAAACTGGCTATTATGGGGGATTTGCCTGGGGTGGGCGAGTCGCCGTTTACGGCGTACTATTTCGTAGTAGAGACGTCAGAGGTCCCGGTTTTGTGAAGTCTGCCGAAAGATTTATGCAGGAACCGGTCGATTTCTTCGCTATCGAAGTAATCTCCCTTGCCATAAATGGACGAAGTGTCCAAAATGATCGCAGATGCCAACACTCACCCGTAAACAGCGAGAAATTCAGGAACGTGAAGCTCAGATTCTATCCGTAGCACGCGAAATGCTGCTTAAGGATGGTTACCTGGGTCTGAGTATGGATCGTATCGCCGAAGCGGTGGAGTATGGAAAAGGGACGGTTTACCGCCATTTTCCAAACAAAGAAGACATTATCCTGGCATTGGCCGTCGAGACCCAAAAGAAGCGGACCTCCCTTTTCCAAAGGGCATCGCTGTTTCGTGGGGCCTCGCGCGAGCGGCTTACCGCCGTGGCGGTCGCTTGCGAGTTGTTTGTGCGGCTTTATCCGAGCCATTTCAATGTCGAGCAAGTCGTTCGCTTGTCTTCGATTTGGGAGAAAACCTCGGAAAAGCGGCAGAATATTATGCGTACCTGCGAACAGGCATGTACGGGGATCGTGGCCGGTATTGTTCGCGATGCCATCAGCCAGGGAGATTTGACGCTGACCGGCGACATGACTCCTGAAGGGATGGTGTTCGGCATGTGGGCGATCAACTTCGGGTCGTTCTCGATCATGTCGACCAGCGGCGCGCTGGACGAAATTGGGATCGAAGACCCAACCCTGGCCATTCGCGGTTGCATCAATCACATGTTAGACGGTTTTGGTTGGAAAGCGTTATCGACCCAGCACGACTACGAGGCCGTTTTCCAGAAGGCCCTGACGGAGACCTTTGCCGATGAATATCAGCAACTACTCACCCAGTCGTGAGTCTTTTTTTGAACAAAAGTGGACGAAGCGTCAACTTTGGACGATTCGTGTCGGCATGGGGGCGACCGTAGGCTTTCTGGTCGCGGGGATCTTCTTTTGGAACTACCCCTTCGCCAGCGCCGAGACACTGCCCACGCCCAAGGCCCAGCCGCTGCCGGTGGAAGTTGTCTCCGTCGAGTCGCAAGGAAGCTACGCCGCTCAGCGTACCTACACCGGTGTGCTGGTCGCGGCCAAGACCAGCGAACTGAGTTTCGAGCTGCCTGGCAAGATCATCCAGCTTTCGGTCGATGAAGGGGATCACGTCCAGGCCGGTCAGGCACTCGCCGTGCTCGACGATCGTCACCTCTCGGCGCGCATCGCTCAGACGAAAGCCGAGCACGATCAACAGCTGGCCATTCTCGAAGAACTGAAAGCCGGCCCACGCTCCGAAGTCATCGCCGCCGCCGAGGCCGAAGTCCGTCAACTCGATGCCGAACTGCAACTGCAGCAGGCCAACAAGAAGCGTCGCGAGCAACTCATCCAGCGCAGCGCCATTTCGCGTGAAACATTGGAAGACGCCGTCTTCGGTGCCGAAGCTGCCCAGGGGCGTCTCGATGCCGCGAAGAGCCGCTTAGAGGAACTCTGCCGCGGGACACGCATCGAACAGATCGATGCCCAGAAAGCACGCGTTGCCGGCCTCGAAGCTCAATTGGTCGACCTGCAGCACGAACAAGAAGATACGCGGCTCGTAGCTCCCTTCTCAGGCACCATCGCCCGGCGTAACTTCGACGAAGGAGCCGTCATCAGTGCCGGCCAGTCGGTGTACCGAATCGTCCAGCACGAGCCCCTCGAAGTATGGCTGGGCTTGCCCCCGGAAGCGGCCACCACGTTGTCCCTAGGTGACGTCTTACCGGTCACCGTCAACGATCAAACGCGTCAGGGCAAAGTCACCGGCATTGTGCCGGAACTCGATGCCACCACTCGCACACAAACCGTCGTACTGCGACTGGACGAGGAAGCATCGCGTGGCTGGGTACCGGCCCAGGTCGCTCGCGTCTCGTTGGCCAGCGAGCGTAACGACAACGGCTTCTGGCTGCCCAATTCCGCGCTCCTGCAAGGATCGCGTGGCCTCTGGTCGGTGTACGTCGTAAACGAAGAGCACCGGGTCTCCCGCCGCGAGATCGAAGTCATCTATAGCGAAAGCGAACGTTCTTTCGTCAGGGGGACGTTAACCTCCGGCGAACGCGTGGTGGCCAGCGGCGTGAATCGATTGGTGCCAGAAATGCAAGTCAGTATTCAAACCGCAAACGAGCCCCTGAATTGAGCCAGTCCATGTTCAACGCATTTTATCGCGACCAGCGGATGCTCGTCCTGGCCATTGCGGTCATCATCGTGGCCGGGCTTTCTTCGTACTTCGTCCTTCCACGCCTGGAAGACCCCACGCTGACGCCCCGGTTTGCTATCGTCACCACGCTATTCCCCGGGGCGCGCGGCGACCGTGTCGAGGTTTTGGTCAGCGATCGCCTGGAAGAAGAACTGCAAGAGGTCGAAGAGATCAAAGAGATCCGCTCGACCAGCCGTGCCGGGGCTTCGTCGATGGTGATCGAACTGCGCGACGACGTGTACGAAGTCGGCGAAGTCTGGTCGCGCATTCGCGATAAGATCGACGACGCCAAGGTAAGTTTCCCCGAAGGGGCCAGCGAGCCCGATATCGAGATGATCACTACCAAGGCCTACGCCTCGATCGTGGCGCTGAAGTGGACCCAAGATAGCGACCCCAGCTACGCCATTTTGCTGCGACTGGCCGAGCAACTGGAAGATCACCTCCGCAGTGTACCTGGCACCGAAGACGTCGAACTGTTCGGCGAACCGGAAGAAGAGATCTCGGTAGAAGTCGACCCCGCTCAGCTGGCCAGCATCGGTCTTACCGCGGCCGATGTCGCCCAGCAGCTTGCTGCCAGCGACGCGAAGCTTTCCGCTGGCCAGGTCCGCTCGACGCAATCGAACTTTCTGATGGAAGTCGACAGCGAGTTGGACTCGATCAACCGCATCGCCGAAACTCCGGTGCAGTATGGCCAAGACGGCAAGTTTGTCCGCCTGGGAGATATCGCCCGCGTCAACAAGGGGATCGCCACGCCCCCACGGCAAATGGCCATCATCGACGATCGGCCGGCCGTCACGCTCGGGACACTCGTGCGTAGCGATTATCGCCTCGACGTCTGGAACACCGACGCGCAGAAGGTCATATCCCAGTTCGAGGCTGACTTGCCCAAGGGGGTCGAGCTGGCCCGCATGTTCGAGCAAAGCCCCTACGTGGAAGGCCGCCTGACCAACTTGCTGTGGAACCTCGCCATCGGTGGCGCGGCGGTGGTGGGGGTGATCCTTATGCTGATGGGATGGCGAAGTGCGATCGTGGTGGGCACTGCCTTGCCGCTTTCCGCCTTCATGGTGCTGGCCGGCATGCGGTTCATGGAGATTCCCATGCACCAGATGTCGATCACCGGGCTCATCATCGCGCTGGGGCTGTTGATCGACAACGCGATTGTGATGGTCGATGAAGTCAAAACACGCATGGAAGAAGGGGACGACGCAGCCCATGCCGTGGCCAGCAGTGGCCGCCACCTGGCGATTCCGCTATTGGGAAGCACGCTGACCACGGGCCTGGCCTTCGCCCCCATCGCCTTGATGCCTGGTCCGGCGGGCGAATTTGTCGGCACGATCGCCATCAGCGTGATGCTCGCGATCGGAAGTTCGTTCCTGTTGGCCATGACCGTCACGCCAGCCCTGGCGGCGCTGTTTGTCAGTTCTAAAGACGACCACGACCGTCACTGGTGGACTATCGGCCTGGAAAGCCCACGGCTGGCCGCCGTGTGGCGCAACACGCTCGACTTCCTGCTGGCCCGCCCGGTGCTCAGCATCGGGCTGTCGGTCGTGCTGCCGATCTTGGGCTTCGTACAAGCCCGGCACCTGCCTGAGCAGTTCTTCCCGCCGGCCGATCGCAATCAGTTTCAGATCGAACTGGAACTGCCGCCGCAAGCGGCGATCGAACACACGGCCAGCACCGCCCGAAAGATCAGCCAGATTGCCAAGTCGCATCCGGAAGTGACTGACATCGACTGGATCCTTGGCGAGAGCGCCCCGTCGTTCTACTACAACATCGTCCGTCGCCGCGAGAACAACGCACCCTACGGCCAGGCGATCGTGCAACTGAAGTCGGCCGAAGGGGCCGCCCAGATCATCAACACGTTGCAGCAAGAGTTCAACGAACATGTGCCAGAGGCCCGCGTGCTCGCGCGGCAATTGGAACAAGGCCCGCCGTTCGATGCACCGGTCGAACTTCAACTGTTCGGTCCCGATCTTCAAGTCCTGCGAGCACTCGGCGAACGCGTTCGTGCTGAACTGGCCCAGATTCCCGAGGTCACGCTCACGCGCAGCGACCTGGGAGACGACCTCCCCAAGTTCGCGCTTGTATTGGACGAAGAGAAAACACGCCTGGCAGGTCTCAGCCATACGCAGGTCGCCCAGCAATTGGCGGCTTCCACGGAAGGGGCCCTGGGGGGAACGGTTCTCGAAGAAACAGAAGAATTGCCGGTACGCGTGCGGGTTCCAGTGTCTTACCGAGCAAGCCTGGCCGACATCGCCTCGCTTGATCTGGTGATTCCCGGCACGAGCGGCGAAGGGAAGCTGAATACCGTCCCGTTCTCGGCGGTGGGTGCCTTGGAGCTGAAGCCAGAGATCTCGGCCGTCACGCGCCTCAATAACTTGCGAATGAACGAGGTCAAAGCGTACGTCCAAGCGGGCGTGCTACCATCAGTGGTGCTGGCGAAACTGGAAGACCGTCTCGCCGCGTCCGGCTTTGAATTCCCAACCGGCTACCGCATGGGACTCGGTGGCGAAGCGAACGGACGCGATCAGGCCGTGGGCAACTTGATGTCCAGCGTCGGCGTGCTCATGGTCTTGATGGTCGCCACGCTGGTGCTGTCGTTCAGCTCGTTCCGGGCTGCTTCGCTTATTGGGGGCGTGGGGTTGTTCTCGGTGGGGCTGGGCCTGGCGGCGCTATGGATCTTTGGCTATCCGTTCGGGTTCATGGCCATCGTCGGCACGATGGGGCTGGTGGGAATCGCGATCAACGACTCGATCGTCGTGCTGGCCGCGCTCCGCGAAAACGACGAAGCCAAAGCAGGCGACCCAGTGGCCATTCGCGAGGTCGTTATGCGGGCGACACGGCATGTCGTGGCGACCACCGCTACGACAGTCGTGGGTTTTTTGCCGCTGGTGATGTCAGGCGGCGGGTTCTGGCCACCGTTGGCCGTGTCGATCGCCGGTGGTGTCGTCGGTGCGACCTTGCTGGCGTTGACATTCGTGCCCACCGTACACATGGTGATGGCCAACCCAGCAGTACTCAAGCTGCCGTGCTTGCGGCTGCGGCGAAAAGAAACGAGCACCGCGATACAGCACGATAGTGCCCCCGTATATTCCTGAACGCCGTCCTAGCTGCTGCCGAACGCGTCCCACTGTGGCGCGTTTTGCCAGCTCTGGATGACCGATTCGGACAAGGCCAGCGACAGGGTCATTCCGTTGCCGCCGAAGCCGTTAACCACGAGGACTTCCGGGCGAACCTCACGTACGAAGCACATCTGCCGCGGATGCTTGGCGTACAAGCCGTGCCAGCGGCGAACGATGTTCCAGGTTGGAATGTTCATGATCTTCTGAAGTTCCCGCAGCATCAGCGCGTCGATTTCTGCCTTGTCGACCGGCTCGACGTCGTCATCGTATTCGTGCGAATCCCCCAGGATCAAACCCCCGTTGTCGGCCTGCGAGGCCATCACGTGGATGCCATAGCGATCGAGCTCGGGCGAGTCTTTCGCAAAACGCTCTTTCACCGCGGCCAGGGAAGGGCAGTCAGCGAAAGAAGTATAGTGGCGCAGCGTCAGTCCGCTGGCGATGTGCGGCCCCAGCTTCCACTCGGCAGGCTGCGCTTCGGTGAGCATCATCTGCAGCTTGCATAGTCGCAGCTTCTCGGCCGTGTGGGCTTCAGGAAACAGATGCCGAAAATAGGCCCCGGTGGCAATCACGATCCGCTCGGCCGTCCAGGTCTGGCCGTTGGAAGCGGTGACCTGCCCGGTGTCGACCTGGGTGATGGGTGTGTCAAAGTGGAATGGAATGTTGAGCGTTTCGGCCAAGTAGGCCGTCGCCAGGCGAATGGCCGTCGGAGGTGTCACCCGCAATTCGGTGTGCGAATAGAGACCGCCCTTCAGGCCGTTTGAATTGGCGGCTGGGGTCAGGGCCGCGATGCGTTCTGGCGTTACCAGTTCCAGTTCGAGCCCTGCGGCAGCAGATGAACCGGCAAACTCGTTGAGCACGGCCCACTCGTCGTCGTGATGGGCCAGGTGCAGCGAGCCACACGGGTCGACCGCGAAGCCAGCCGCCGCGCCCAGTTCCAGCCACAGCTTACGGCTGCGCACGGCGAGTGCCCGCTGTGCTCCCTGGGGCTGACCGATCGGCCAGACCATCCCGAAGTTGCGGATACTGGCTCCTTCGGCGCGAGGGCTGTTATCGAACACCGCCACGGTCTGTCCCAGTTTCGCGGCCGCCCAGGCATGCCCCAGGCCGACAATCCCACCCCCAACGACAATCAGGTCGTAATGCATCGCGATAGTCCCTATTACAGTGCCGCTTCGATCAGTTCGCAAATTTGCTCGACATTCAGGCCGTCGCACTCGATGGTGATCTCGGCGTACTTTTCGTACAACGTGTTGCGTTCATGCAGCAGTTGTTCCAGGCTCTGACCGGGTTTCAGGGCGATTCCGCGGGTAGCCATGTTCGACAGACGCTGCTCAAGCGTCTTCAGGCTGGTCTTCAGAAAGACGATCTTGCCTAGCTTTTGAAGGTGAGCCATCCCCTCGGCCCCGTAGCAAACACTACCGCCGGTCGCGATCACGTGATGGTCGACACTCAGGCTCAGCACCGCGTCTTCCTCGATCTGGCAGAAGCGGTCGAAGCCGTCCGTATCCATGATCTGCTGCAGCGTCCGCTGTTGGCTGGTCTGGATAATCAGGTCGGTGTCGACGAACTGCAGGTTGATCCGCTTGGCCAGAACGACCCCAATTGTGCTTTTGCCTGACCCAGGCATCCCAATCAGCGTGACGTTGGTTCCAGCTTCAACTGCCATAATGACCCTACATGGGGGAAACGTTTGCGTAAAATCGTTCCTTTTATCTCACGGCATAACGGGCATTTTGCCAAGGCTTGAAGCCCGAAAATAGGACCGAAACGGCAGAGAATTTACGGACTTCCTGAATTTCGTTACTGACATTCAAAGAGGGATAGGAGCTATGCCACCGGCGAGGGTAGAATTAGCCGGTTCGGATTCGCGTGAATCCATAAATCTATGTCCCTGAGGCATTGTTCTATATGACCAAAAAGACCGAGATCGAAAACAAAGTTGCGATCAAACTGGCTCTCGCCGCGAAGTACCGCCGCCTGGCAACGCTGACCCATAGCGACCCGGCTAAGGCCAAGTTTCTCCGCCGCAGCGAATGTTACCAGCGTCAAGCTGGCGTGATCGGCAAAGGCCTGGCTGTCTAAGCCTGGGCCGAGCAAAGCGATCGAGACAGGCTCGATCGCTTGACTGAACCTGGAACGCTTTGCACAACCCCATCGGTCTTCAAAGCGTTCCTCTCTTTCTCGCTTCGAACGAAAAAAGCGGACAGCAAAAGCCCGGGGCAGGCTTCGACGGTCCGCTTCATGGTTCTAGCGACCAGGCCGCGTCTTAAGAAGCGGTCACCGCTTTCTGGGCCTTTGGCTTCTGTAGCGTGAATTCTGGCAGGCGAACGATCTCGCCCCCCTTCATGGTCGACTCGTGGGCACAAATACCAACGCAGGTCCAGTTGGCCGAGGTCACCGCGTTGGGTAGTGGGTCGCGGTCTTCCAGCAGCGAGCTAATCATCTCATTGACCAGGTGTGGGTGCGAACCACCATGGCCGCCACCTTGGATGAACGACAGGTGAGCCGCGTCTTCGATCGACTGCGTAAACTTCTGGATCGGTTCCGGCAGCAAGTGCGCGAAGTCGGGGATCTCGACGTGGGAAGCGATTTCATGCTCTGGCAGCTTGGCCGTATGCAGCACGTGTGGCTCTCCTTCGACCAGCGACCACTCGAAGCTCTTCTTGGTACCGTAGACGTCGAAGCTTTCACGATACTGACGAGCCGTATCAAACAGGAATCGCCAGATGTGCGCCGAGATGTCGGTGTCTTTGATCTTGATATGGCACGATTCGACGGCGTAGGGGTTGCCAGACTTCTTGGCCAGTTCGTTGTTGATACTCCCCGAGCCAAAGCAACTAACGTATTCCGCCAGGCCATCCACCAGGCCCAGTACCGGGCTGACCACGTGCGTGGCGTAGTGCATGGGGATCATGCGTTCCCAGTATTCAGGCCACCCTTGCATGTCTTGCGGGTGCGAGGCCTGCATGTACTGAATCTTGCCTAACTCGCCCGTTTCGTAAAGCTGCTTGATGTACAGGTACTCGCGGCTGTAAACAACCGTTTCGGCCATCATGTACTTCAAACCGGTCTCGGCAACCTTCTCGACAATCTGACGGCATTCGTCGATGGTGGTGGCCATGGGCACGGTGCACATGACGTGCTTGCCGGCATCCAGGGCCTTCAGCGACATCCAGGCATGGTCTGGAATGGGCGAGTTGATATGAACGAAGTCAACGTTTGGATCTGCCAGCACATCGTCGTATTCGGTGTATAGCTTTTCGATGCCGAACATCTCGCCCGACTTTTGCAGCGCTGCTTCGTCGCGGCGGCACAGGGCGTAAACGTTTGCGTTGGGATGAGCCTGGTAAATGGGAATGAACTCGGATCCAAAACCCAATCCGATCATTGCTACGTTAAATGTCTTTTCGCTCATTGGAATTACCTGGAGGGGATTTGACGAGGTGAATGGCAGTACCTTAGCCCCTACTAACAGAGCAGAAATCCAACCTGATTGCTATGAGAAAACTTGCACCAGACATTAGCTATTTCACAAAGCAGGAGGATTCTCTGCCATAAATAGGCTATCATAATGATCCTCCGTTCCCTTTTCAAAAATCACTCCTGCTGCTTATCAACTCAGAGGACGACCATGATTCAACCTCGCAAGGAGGTCGCTCTATTGATCGAGACCTCCAACGAGTATGCCCGAGGTCTCTTGGATGGCGTGGTGCGATACATGGAAGAGTACCAGCGCTGGTCGATCTTTCTGCCTGAGCAAGGTCGTGGTGCGAAGCCACCGAAGTGGCTTAAGCAGTGGAACGGAGACGGCATCATCGCGCGGGTCGAAACGCCTGAGATCGCGGCCGCACTCAAACAGTTGAACATCCCCATTGTCGACGTCAGCGCCGCGCGCTTGATACCCGAACTTCCCTGGGTCGAGACCGACGATCGGGCCATCTCGCAAGTGGCGGTCGAGCATCTTTTGCAGCGCGGGTTTTCCAACTTCGCGTTTTGCGGCGATAGCACCTTCGCGTGGAGCAAGCTCCGTGAAAAGTATTTCGTCGAAGCGCTGGCCGAGCACGGCCACGGTTGCCATGTGCTCGATCTGCCCACTGGCGAAGACGGTAAGAACTCGACCCCTAAAAACGTGCAGAAGCTCGACCGCTGGATCGAACGCCTGCCACAGCCAATCGGCATCATGGCCTGCTTCGATATCCGCGGCCAGCTATTGTTGGAAGCGTGCCGCGAATTGGAGATCGACGTGCCGCGCCAGGTTGCGGTGATTGGGGTCGATAACGATCGTCTGCTGTGCGATCTCTGCTCGCCGCCGATGTCGAGCGTCATCCCCGACAGCCGCCGCACTGGCTTCGAAGCGGCCAAGCTGTTGGATCAAATGATGAAAGGGCAAACGCCGCACGAGATGAAGAAGCTGATCCCACCGTTGGGCATCGCCACCCGCCGCTCGACCGACGTGCTGGCCACCGAAGACCCGCTGGTTGGCATGGCGATGCAGTTCATTCGCGAACATGCGTGCGACGGCATCAACGTGGGGGACGTACTAAAAGCGGTCGATAGCACCCGCCGCATTCTCGAGTACCGCTTCAAACAAATCACCGGACAAACGCCGCACGAAGCAATCGTCCACCAACGCCTCGATAAAGTCCGTCAATTGCTGCACGACACCGACCTCAGCATCGGCGACATCGCCGACCGCGCCGGCTTCGAACACGTCGAATACATGAGCGCCACCTTCCGCAAAAAAACCGGCCTCTCGCCAACGGCGTACCGCCGTAAGGTGCAACCGAATTAGTGCCGGTAGAATTTGGTTTCAGGTTTTGGTTGCTTTCGGCTTGGGGATCTCAAATAATCAACGCTCAGAACACCAACCCCATGTGCTTCGAGTCCCTGAATGAGATTCCCCCTCTTCGCGCTGCTGATGGCCGCTGTACTGCTCGGTTGTCAGGATGCGACTTCTCAACCCCCGCCTGAGTTCTCCTCGCAAAACACCGGTCAGGCCCTGATCGATGCCAGGGCGATCATCGCCAGACTGAAAACGCTGCCGGTATCCCAGCCCTCGACGGCTGAGGAGGTGGAGGCAATTCAGCAAATCGCCGTAACCATTCGTGAATTCGACGACTACGACTCACTCTCGCACGCGCTGCTGCGCGACGAAGCTATTCCGCTACTGCTTCCTCACTTCGATCAGATGTTACCCCAAGCGGAAGACTTCGAAACGAAGCTTGCGATTGAAGAGCTGTTGCATGTCTTCTGTCTGTTTCAAACCGATGAGACACTTCGGCGCGTCGTTCAGATGACAAAGCAAGATCTTCCACTCCGGTCGGAGTTGTGGGACGAATACATCTGGCGGTTTCATCCCGGCACCGCCAACTACGAAGCGTTCTGGACAACCATGCTCGGCGACTGGCCAGAGAACGAAGTCGTTGCCATCGCGCTTCTTTCCCAGTCCAACATCCACGCGCTCGATCAGGAGATGCCCAGCCATCGTCACCCCTTCGATTCGCCTGAGGGGTTACAACACCTGCGTGCGTGCCTGCAAACCTCCCAGCAAATTCCCGCCGGCTACATCCAGAACAGTTGGGAAGTCGACGGCGATAATCCCTCCGCCGAAGCGGCCAAGTACGCGGCCGAAAGCCTCGCCTTTATAACGTCGCCAGACCGCGATGAACTCATGCAACTCGCCCAGCAGCATCCCGCGGCGGCCGTCCAACTGGAAGCTGCCTGGGCCGGGGCGAAGTTGGGCCGGCAATCTGGCCTGGATGAGCTCGTCCGCCGAACGCACGAGCTTCCCCTGTCTCTCACTGCTCAGAATTACCTGGAAGATGTCGGCCGAGCCGATCTGATCCCCAAAACGTGCTTCGACGAAGAATTCCAGATCCAAGCCTTTTGTGCTCAGGAACTTGCATCCACTTTTTTTAAGCCAGGCAAGATCGAGTCGATTGAAATACTCGCACGGCAAAGTTTGCTTTGGCCCCTCGAACGCATGCAAGTGATCTTGGTCTCGTATCGAATCCAGTTCCAAGATGGGGACAATTCCTGGGTGGTTGAAGATGTCGGACACCTGTGCAACTCCCGATTTCAGGCCAGTTCGCAGGCCATTCCCATTTTCAACAAGAAGTCGCCGGGCGATCACCTGGCCGGGTTCTCTGTAAACGATATCTATGGCTACAAGGTGACATGCCAACTCGACCACACATACGTAGTCAGCGACAAAGCCTTTACCGAAGCTTATGCCGAAGGGGACAAAGCACTTTCCGGTGACGAAAGCCTGCCCGATGGCAGTGGTAAACTGGTTGGCAGAGCAGCGATTGATCTACGATCGGACAATTACCCCAAGGCCGCCGCAGCCATCTTCGAGACCAACAACGACGACCGCGATGGTTGGACCGTCCTCGATAAAAACGGTACGACCTTCTACGCGAAAGAAGAGCTTCCCGCAGCAGCCACGGCGAAACATGTCTTACGGATGCACATCGGCCGAAGCTACCTCTCCCTCCCCAGACGCGACTAACGCAAATCTCCTGTCCCCTCGCCCCCACGGGAAGAGGGCCAGGGTGAGGTGGCGAATCAGGTACCTGCCATCCACTGCTTGTACCCACCACGGTTGCCACCCTGAATGAACACCTCTACACTAAACGTTCCTCGCTGATGGCGATGCGAAGGACGGATCGCGCGGGGCAGTTCTCGGTTCTCGCGCTCTAGGCTCAAATCATGGATTCATCGTCGCCAGCCACTGCCGAAGATTTGCTGGCGACCATGCACAAGTACTGGGGGTACGAACAGTTTCGTCCCTTGCAGCGCGAGGCAATGGAGTCGGTTCTCGAAGATCGCGACTCGGTCGTCGTCATGCCCACCGGTGGTGGTAAGTCCCTCTGCTACCAGGTGCCCGCCCTCTGCAAACCGGGCGTCGCGGTGGTGGCTTCCCCGCTTATCTCCTTGATGAAAGACCAGGTCGATGCCCTCACCGCGTGCGGCATTCGCGCGGCCTGCATTAACAGCACCGTCACCCCAGCCGAGCGCCGCAGCATCGCGGCCGACATTCGCAGCGGCGACACGAAGCTGGTGTACCTCGCCCCGGAACGCTTGCTCTCGGAGCGTACGCTCGACTTTTTAAGCAGCGTCGATGTCTCATTCTTTGCCATCGACGAATCGCACTGTATCAGCGAATGGGGGCACGACTTCCGCCCCGAATACCGCATGATGCGAATGCTCAAAGATCGCTTCCCTGGCGTTGGCGTTCACGCCTATACCGCCACCGCCACCGAGCGCGTCCGCAGCGACATTGCCCAGCAGTTGGGTCTGGTCGATCCCGAACTCCTGGTCGGTTCGTTCGATCGGCCGAACCTCAACTATCGCATCGAGCGCCGCAAAGATCGCTTCGCCCAGATTCGCGAAGTTGTCTCGCGGCACGCCAACGAGTCAGGCATTGTCTATTGCATTCGCAGAACCGACGTCGAAACGATCGCCGAGCAGCTGAACGACATCGGCATCAAGGCCCACCCTTACCACGCTGGCCTCAGTGACGAGCAGCGTCAGCAGCATCAGGAAGACTTCATCCAGGAACGCGTCGACGTGGTGGTCGCGACCGTTGCGTTCGGCATGGGCATCGACAAGTCGAACGTCCGTTACGTGGTGCATGCCGGCATGCCCAAATCACTGGAAAGCTACCAGCAGGAAAGTGGCCGCGCCGGACGCGATGGCCTCGAAGCTGAATGCGTGCTTCTTTATTCCAGCGGCGACCTGGTCACCTGGAAACGCATGCTGGGGGACCTGCCTGATTCCGCCCAACAGGCCGCGTTCCATTCGCTCGAAGCGCTCGATCACTTCTGCATCGGTACCGAGTGTCGCCACCGGATGCTGGTCAGCTACTTCGGCCAGGATCTGGCAGACGCCGAATGCGAAGCATGCGATGTCTGCCTGGGCACCGTCGACCTGGTGGAAGATGGGCTCATCCTGGGGCAAAAGATCCTCTCGTGCATCGTCCGCACCGGCGAACGCTTCGGAGCCGATCACAACGCCAAGGTGCTGTGCGGTTCGCGCGACAAACGCGTGCTGGAACTGGGGCACGACGAGCTAAGCACCTACGGTCTGCTGCAAGATCAAAGCATCCGGGCGGTGCGTACCTGGATCGAACAACTCGCCGGCCAGCGTTTCCTGGTCAAGTCAGGCGAATTCAACGTATTGAAACTGACCGAAAGTGGGCGCGAACTGCTGCGTGGCGAGGTCACCCCAAAGCTCACCCGCCCCGATGCCGACGCCGACGACAAGCCTACCCGCCGCAAGCGGAAAGGGGACGACTGGGAAGGAGTCGATCGCGGCTTGTTCGAGTCGCTCCGTACGCTGCGACGTGACAAGGCCGAAGAGGCTGGCATCCCGGCGTATATCGTCTTCGGTGATAGTTCGCTGCGCGACATGGCCCGGCAACGTCCCTCGACGATCGAAAGCTTTCGCCTGATCAAAGGAGTCGGCGACAAGAAGTGCCAGGACTACGGCGAGGCCTTCACGCAGCACATTGCCCAGTACTGCCAGGCCGAAGGGGTGGAAGTCGACGCGATGGAGACCGAGGTGATCGCCGCCCCCCGCCGCGAGGCACCCAAGAACCAATCCCCAAAACTGAAAGACGCATTCACGCTGTTCGCCAAAGGGAAAACGGTGGACGAAGTCGCCGCGATCATCGAGCGAGCTAACTCCACCGTGCAGGGCTACCTCCAGCAGTTCATCAAAGAACAAAAGGTCGAAGATCCCACGGCCTGGGTAACCGGCGAAACGGCCCGCCGCATCGAAGACGCTTACCAGGAATGCGGCCAAGGAGCACTCCGCCCCATCTACGAACACCTGGGCGAAGAAGTCTCCTACGAAGAAATCCGCCTGGTAATCGCCTGCCTCCAAAACCGCGACAACCCTTAACACCTACGGTCCTCTCGTCACGTACCAGGTACCAACTCACCAACAACCCCAATCATCCGGGTGCCACGCCCAAGTCCGCTTGGGCGTGCGAACCAGGTACCCGCTCTCTCACATTCCAAGAGAAAGACCATCCGCGTAATCTGCGGTAAATTCCTTCCTCATCGCGCGTCCTCTTTTCTAGTTACAAACCGACTTTCTCGCCCGTTTTCCCCCAAATAAAAACTTCCCAAAATCACGCCAACAAGCCTGTACATGAGTACACACAGGCAGGTATCTTATATCTCACAAGCGGCAAAGACCTCCGCAAACAAGATCTCTCACGGCCGACCAGCGAGACGAATTTCTCCCGTCGCTTGAGTCAGGC
>NZ_PUIA01000093.1 GCF_002967715.1 Blastopirellula marina | reverse complement strand
CCATTGCCTCATGGGCAACTTGCCGATTTGCTTCTGCAAAGTCAACAGTTTTTGCAACGGCTACGTGCTGCGCGAGGGTACGCATCCCTCTGGCGTCATTACCGTAGGCTCGACGTGTATTATTGTCGTCACCGGCAGCAGTAAAGAGGGCGGCTGCAAAAGTTAGGCACTTAACCTGCCGGGTTATCCATCTCGCGTGATTGATTAGCCAAGTTTGATCAAATTGGTTCGGATAGCGTGCCTGTAGGTCGTGCGCTTCGGCTGCAAGCTTATCGGCGAGTAAGTGTAGATCGCTTGGCTGGAGACGTTTACGATTGGCTCGGTAGACGTGAGATTCGCCAACACATCGCGCCAAGACATAGAGTTCGCGTCCCTGCAGGGAAGTCAGTGCTTCTCGGAGAATTGTGCTGTCGTGCGATGGCCCAATCTCAGAAAGAAACAGGGAGATATCGTCGTCTGTAGCAATCGGAAGATCTTGTGGCGGCTCCTGGTCCGCTTTCTTTGTTCGCTCTTTGATAGCGGAACAGGCCTGTTTAGCCGATTGGGAACACATTTTGACAACGCTTGCTTGATACTTGTTTACTCCTACGTTGACGAACTCTACAGCTTCGCCATTGATTACGGATTGAAGATTTAATGCGTAGCCAGAACGGAGAGCGTCTAAGCGGGAGTTACCGAAGTGTTTTTGAGGTGACCTTGATGTGCTCATGGTAAATCAGCCAAGCAAAGTGCTCTGCGTTGTCGTTGTATAGTTTGTAACTCACTGTGGCTAACCGTAAATC
>NZ_PUIA01000092.1 GCF_002967715.1 Blastopirellula marina | reverse complement strand
AACCAGACCAGAATGATCAAGAAGGTGAAGTGGACGTACACGCCGATGCCGAACAGGGTGCCGATCCGTAACGACCATTTCATACTTCATGCGCCTTTTGAGTCCAGGTTGCGAAAACTAGTTGAATTGTAGAGCAGGAACGGGGCGGCGAACCAGATCGCGCATAAAAAACGCCGCACCCAAGTTTGGGCGCGGCATCTTGCTGAACTTCAGCTATATCAAATTGTTACGACGCGGAACTAGTCGGCGCCGATGGCGGCGCCAATGCCAGCACCAAGGCTGGCGCCGTCACGACCGCCGATCGCACCACCGATACCGGCGCCGATATCAGCGCCACGTTGGGCACCACGGTCGCCACCGTAGTAGCCACGGCCATTGCGACCGTCAAATCGGGGATCATAACCGCGGTTGTAGCCACGATCGTAGCGGGGATCGTACCCACGGTCGTAGCGGCTGTCGTACCGACCATCGTAGTAGTTGCCACGATAATAGGTGCGGTTCGGACCGC
>NZ_PUIA01000091.1 GCF_002967715.1 Blastopirellula marina | reverse complement strand
ACGCCGACCTCGGCGATCATGGGCGCCGGACTTGGTAGTGACGTGGCGCTGCTGACCGACGGACGGTTCTCAGGCGGTTCGCACGGGTTCATCGTCGGTCATATTACGCCAGAAGCCCAGGAAGGGGGCCCGGTCGGCCTGGTGCAAAATGGCGACATCGTGACGATCGACGCCGACAGCAATTCGATCGACGTCGACGTCTCGGCCGAAGAAATGGCGAAGCGCAAGGCCGCTTGGACCGCTCCGGCCTACAAGGCGACTCGCGGCACGCTTTACAAGTACATCAAAAACGTGAAAAGCGCCTCGGAAGGCTGCGTCACCGACGAATAGTCGACGCAGCTCTAACAACGAACCTGAGGCACGAGCCGAGGGAAAGCGGCCGGAAATCCGCCTTCGTGGCGCCAGGGGTTTCCGGCCGCAAGCGATTAGGCGGCACTTTCTTGAGCATCACCCGCATTCCCTTGGCCCGCGCCGTGGGGTTAGCGCCGACAGGGAATCGTTTCTTATGTGGACGATCATCTTACTGATCCTCTCGAACATCTTCATGACGTTCGCCTGGTATGGGCACCTGAAGTTCAAGAGCAGCGCCCTGTGGGTGGTGATCCTGGCGAGTTGGGGGATCGCGTTTTTTGAATATTGCCTGCAAGTGCCGGCCAATCGTTGGGGGCACGAGCGGTTCAGCGCGGCGCAGCTGAAGGTCATGCAGGAGG
>NZ_PUIA01000090.1 GCF_002967715.1 Blastopirellula marina | reverse complement strand
GGTGAATGAAACCCTTGAGCCCGGTCCAGTTGTCTTCCGGCATCGCGTCGGAGAGGGCGATATTGAATTTGAAGTTGGGGAACTCCTTTTCGATGTCGCGGAACTCGTCGACATAGAACAATTCACGCAGGCTACGACCGCCGTACCAGTACGAGACTTTGCGGTTGGTCTTGCGTTCTTTGAACAGCTCAAAGATGTGACTGCGAAGCGGAGCCATACCGGCGCCACCGCCGATGTAGACCATTTCGGAGTCGGTGTCTTTGATAAAGAACTCGCCGTAAGGACCGGAGATCGTGACCTTGTCGCCCGGCTTCTTGCTGAAGATATAGCTGGACGCTTTGCCAGGCGGGGTTCCTTCCGGAGCCCGCGGCGGCGGCGAGGCGATACGGACATTGAGCATGATGATGCCCTTCTCGCCCGGATAGTTCGCCATCGAGTAAGCGCGAATGACCGGCTCGTCCACCTTCGACACATAACGCCAAATGTTGAACTTGTCCCAGTCTTCGTGGTATTCAGGCTGAACGGCGAAGTCTTTATAGG
>NZ_PUIA01000089.1 GCF_002967715.1 Blastopirellula marina | reverse complement strand
GCCCCGCCTACATGTCGCTCTCACCCCACGTTCCCGCACCACGCTCCGTCATTTCACGCCTAAAGGAAACGCATTTCATGGTTAAGTCTGGTAACACGACGCGCCGCCAGTTTTTGCAGGTCACGGCCGCAGCTGGCGCCGCTGGCGTCTTCACCTCGTCCGCCGCGCTGGTCAAAGGCGCCGAATCGCCGAACGAACGCCCGGTGTTTGCGACGATCGGTCTGCGCAATCAAGGTTGGACCATTACGAGCAAGTCGACCGGTCTGGCCGATTTCGCCGCGCTAGCTGACGTGGACGCCAATGTGCTGGGGACGAACGTCCAGCGCGTCAAAGATCGTCAGAAGAAAGCGCCTGACGCCTACAAAGACTACCGCAAGGTTCTGGATCGCGACGACATCGACGCGGTGATGATTGCGACGCCTGATCACTGGCACACCAAGGTCGCCGTCGAAGCGATGAAGGCCGGCAAAGACGTCTACTGCGAAAAGCCGCTGACGTTGACGATCGCCGAAGGCAAACTGATCGAGA
>NZ_PUIA01000088.1 GCF_002967715.1 Blastopirellula marina | reverse complement strand
GGTTGGAAAACAGGTAACGATTCAATAAGGTCGCTGTGCCGCTGGAACGCACGGAGCGCAGCGACTGGAGTGGAAGCGGCACAGCGACGCGCGAACTCGGCCGGGGTCAGGTAGCCCAAGCTGCTGTGCGGGCGTCGCTCGTTGAAGTCTTCTCGCCAGGCCCGAGCTTTGATCCTCGCGTCCTCCTCGTTCCGCAGGTCGGTCTGGTGCAGGTACTCATCACGCAGGCGACTGTTGAAGCTTTCGCACAAGCCGTTTTGCCACGGCGAGCCTGGCTCGATGTAGAGCACTTCCACGCCGATCAGCACCAGCCAGGTCTTGATCGCGCACGAGATGAACTCCGGTCCGTTGTCGCAGCGAATTCGCTTCGGCACGCCATGCATCGAGAAGAGTTCGGCCAGCGTATCGATCGCATCTTCGCTCGTGATGCTCCGCCCAACCTTGATCGCCAGGCATTGCCGCGTGTACTCGTCGACGATGTTCAAAAAGCGAATTGCCCGGCCGTCGATTGTCGACGACTGGATAAAATCCCACGTCCATACGTCGTGCATGAACCCGGCCGGTTGCACATGACAGGCGTTCGTCGAAACGCCGATCGCCCGCTTTTTGCGGCGTTTTTGCGGAACTTTCAGCCCGGCCGTTTTCCAGAGCCGGTACATCTTTTTCAGGTTCAAGGTCTCCCCCTCGCGTCGCAACAGCTGACAGATATGACGATAGCCCCAACGCGGACGCTCGCGCACCAACTCCAAGATTCGCTTGGTCAGGCGGGCGTCTTCGTCCTTCGGCTTCCCCTCAAATCGCTGGCTCGACCGAGGCTGATCGAGCACGCGACAGGCCCGCCGCTCGGAGACGGCGTACTTCTCTTGAAGTTGCTTGACCGCGTCGCGTCGCGACTGAGGGGTAGTCAGTTTCCCTTGGCGATCTCCTTCAGCATCGAGATGTCCAACGCCTGATCGGCGATGATCCGCTTTAGCCGGTTGTTCTCTTCTTCGAGCGATTTCAGCCGTTTCGCCTCTTCACTCTTCATGCCGCCGTACTGCGTTCGCCAGCGGCTGAGCGTCGCCTCGCTCACCTCCAACGCCTGAAGCACTTCGCCGACGCTCTTACCAGCCGCCAACATGGCGTCCGCGTCCCGCAACTTCTTGATGATCTGTTCGGCCGAATGCCGACGTCGCTTCTTACTCATAAAAAATCCTTCGCCAGAATTTTGGCTCTGGATCTTTCATAACGGATGGATCAGGATTTGGGG
>NZ_PUIA01000087.1 GCF_002967715.1 Blastopirellula marina | reverse complement strand
TTTTACCTTCGTCAACATCAACGCCCCATTCGCCACCTTGCCCGGCGTAGCCGCCGATCGAGAACCATAGTTTGTGCAGCCCGCTGCCACATTGATACGCTTCGCGGCGGTTGACCATCAGCCATTGTTGGGCGAAGTCGAGGCTGCCGGCCAAGATCGATGCGTCCAATTTGCCTGGCTTCATTTCTTTGCGAGTTTGCACGCAGAGGATCGGCGTGGCGCCTGCTTTTGAAATGCACGCGACGAGCGCAGCAATCGCTTCAGCCTGCTTGCGTTTGTTGGTGGAGCCAAGACGCAACGGATCGATCACGACCACTTCTAACTCGAACTTCTCGATCCATTTACGCAGGCTCTCCAGGTTCTCCGGAGCCGCCGGCTCCTCGCCCGTCATGTACCACTGCAGGTTTTCGAGCGACCGGTTCTCCTCGCGGGCAGCGCTCCAGCGAGCCGCCAAGTCAGCAAGTTGCGTCTGCTTGTCATTCGCCCCGACGAAGCCAACGCGAAACATCTTTTCGGCCGCGAACTCCCCCAAGAATTTGTCGCCGCTCACCAAGGCCGCGCACAGATCGACCGCCAGCGACGATTTCAATGTCTTACTCGGACCGACGATCACGGCGGGTTCGTTCTTGGTCAGCACGTTCGCAAAGAGCCACTCCTGCGGCTTTCGCTCGGCCAGCATTTCGGCGGTCGAGAGCGTGCGATGCGTTTTTTTCGATTCCTCACCACCGCCAACGTCGAGGCGAACGATTCCTTGATCTGCGTTGAAAAAATCGATTCCCTTCTGTGCGTCAATCTCTTTCTGCACTTTCGCGATCTCGGCGGTGAGCTGTTCGACCTCTTGCTCCTCCTTACGATCTTTCCGCAGCTGACGTACCCGGGCTTGGAACTGTCGGAGTCGGGCTCGGCGCATAGTGGTTCCCTTCGTTCTAGAAAACGGGGTCAGGTCGCTTTTTCGCGGTCGCGTGCTGCGCGTGTAGAAAACTTACTCGCGATAAAGAAACCAGACGCTGTTTCTCATTCGGACCCTGTTTCTCGTGCAACTTTTTGGGGAGGCAAAATTATGAATCGTACTGAGC
>NZ_PUIA01000086.1 GCF_002967715.1 Blastopirellula marina | reverse complement strand
GTATTGGATCTGCGCGAGGTCGGCGGCCAGCGCCGCGTCGCCAGTTTGCAAGATTTGCGCAGCCGCAGGAGAAGGTGCCGCCATGATCACGCCATCGAACGAAGCAGTTGCTTCGTCGGTCGTCACTTGCCAGATGTTGTTCGGCAAACGCTCGATCGATCGGACGGGCGTGTTCAAACGAATCGCTTCGCTCGGCAAGCGGGCGGCGATTGCATCAACGATCGCCGACATCCCGCCGCGGGGGGCGACGAACATCGAATATCGGGCGCCGCCGTCTGATTTCTCTTCGTTGGCCAACCGCTTTCGCATGCCGCGAATCAGCCCGCCATGCTTGCGCTCCATTTCCACGAACTGCTTCATCGTGGCGGCGACGCTCAGTTTCTGGGGATCGGCCGTATAGATGCCGCCGATCAAGGGCTGTACCAGCCGGTCGTATGTTTCTTGGCCGAGGCGCCGCACGACAAAATTTTGCAAGCACTCGTCGCTCGTTTCCTGACGAGCCGGCACGAAGT